>JAAXHZ010000390.1 GCA_012270625.1 Dehalococcoidia bacterium
CTTGTCTTTGGCAAGCCGCCGGAAGTCGCACTCCACCTGAATGCCGTGCCAGAACTTGTCCGACTGGCCGAAGAACGCACCGAATCGTATGGACATGGCGGGAGTGATCGACCGCCGTCCGTGTACGATCTCGTTGATAGCTCGGGGCGAGACACCGATAGCGCGCGCCATCGCGTTCTGCGAAATCCCCATCGGCTTCAGATACTCCTCCAGAAGAATCTCACCGGGTGTGATGTGGTTGTCCACGTCTGTCATTACTCCACACTTATGGTATTGACCTTCTCGACTCGAAACATTACAGGTCGGGATACATGATAATCTATAGTAAACACCTGTTCGGCACTGGAGGTCGCACATTGGGATTCATTCATGTCGATGTCGATGTATCCAACCCGGCGGATCCGGACGTGAGCGAGAGTGTCCGCGTACTGGTTGATACGGGCGCAACGCTAAGCATCCTGCCAGCGGATATGCTGGATAGACTGGGAGTGCGCCGACGATACAGGCGTCGATTTCAAGGATTCGGTGGAGTAGTGACGCGCGACACTGGAACGGTCAACATGACCTACGAGGATGTCGAGGAGGGTGTGACCGTGGTATTCGGGGCAGAAGACGGCCCGCCAATCATGGGCGTCACCGCCCTCGAGACGCTGGGCTTCGAGGCGGACCCGGTCAACGGCAGGCTGAACCGGGTGGATATGCTGGTGATGTGAGGGGCAACATCTGGCTGAGGGCTAAGAATCAGAACAGCCCAAGCCACTGATCGAATATAATCCCCAAAGATCCCCCTAGTCCGCCGGCACCGCCTCCACCGCGCGGCCACTGAACGCGGGCATCACCTCTTCGGCGAACATCTCCATCTGCTCGAGGATCACCGATTGCGGAGTTCCCACCGGGTGGCTGACGCCGACACGGTCCAGCCCGGGGTACGCCTCTTCCAGCTTCTTGAGCTGCTCGATGATGACCTCCGGAGGGCCTGCCAGGAAGCCTCCGTTCCTCACGGCGTCTTCGATGCGGGGCAGGTCGGCCGTTGGCGCGCGTGACGGGTCGGACATCGCGTCGATCTGCTCGTCGCTGAGTGCGCGCACCAGCCGCAGCGGACCAAACATCTTGAGGTTCTCCTCGTAGTACTTGCCCGCGACTGCGATCGCCTCCTCCTGCGTGTCGGCTATGTAGAAGTGGAACCCGATCGACAGGTTCTCCCCAAGCTCCAGGTCGCGCCCGGCGCGCGCGTTGGCGTCGCGGTAGGCTTCGATCACACGGTGCATCGCGCCGCCCTCGGCCACACCACCGCCAATCATGCCCTTGATGCCGTGCTTGGCCATGAAGTCGAGTCCGCGCTGAGTCGCGCTCTGGATCGGCTGCCAGCACTCCACTGGCAGCCTCACAGGACGCGGCACCAGTGTTATCTCCTTCAGCATGTAGCCGCGATAGGGTACCTCCGGCGGGATGGTATAGTACTCGCCCTTGTGCGAGAACGACTCCTCGTTGAACGACTGGAAGATGATGTCCACCTGCTCCTCGAACAGGTTGCGGTTGGCCTCCTGGTCCATGAGCGGCGCGCCGAACGTATCGACTTCACGGGTATGATAGCCGCGTCCGACGCCGAATATAGTCCGGCCCTTCGTCAAAATGTCCGCCGTAGCGTAGTCCTCTGCCAGCCGCAGTGGATGCCACATAGGCGTGATGTTGAACCCACAGCCGATGTTGATGCGCTCGGTCACGTGTGCCAGGTGCACGGCCAGCATGAGAAGGTTGGGTATGCACTCGTAGCCCTCTGGCTGGAAGTGGTGCTCCGCCATCCAGAACGTGTCGAACCCCAGCCTGTCCAGGGTCTTGGCTATCGCCTCCGCCTTGTCGTACGCAGTTATCAGGTGGTCGTTCTCAAACCACCTGTCGTTGATCGCGATGCCGCCGTAGCCGACGTTGTCCATGTCCACGTGACCGGCGTACAGGCTGTCGAATTTGGTAATCATGGCTGTCCTCGTTTCTCACATGCGAGCCTATCGGTATCGGCTACAGTGTACATCGTTTTGCGTTCATGGTGTGGGAACCAAGATGTTAGGATTGTAACCCACGTCAACAGTCATTCACTCGGAGATAATCAAATGGCCACGTCCACGACATCCATAACCGAGTTTATATCGGGCCCAGTGCGAATAGCCGTAGATCGGATTGGCGAAGGTCCGCTTCTGGTTATGCTGCACGGCATTGGAGGCAACCGCACGAACTGGCGCGACCAGCTCCCGGCCTTCGCCGAACACTTCACCACTGTCGCCTGGGACGCCAGAGGATACGGGCTGTCGGACGACTATGGTGGCGACCTTGACTTCAGGGACTTCGCCCAAGACTTAGATCGTGTTCTCGATCACTACGGCGCGCAGAAAGCGCACCTGCTGGGGCTGTCGATGGGAGGACGGATCATACAGGACTTCTACGAGATGTGCCCGGACAGAGTTGCTACGCTCACCCTGTGCGACACGCGCAGCGGCGACTTCCACCAGTCGCCGGAGGCGCGAGCGGAGTTCGTTCGGCTCCGCAAGGAGCCGCTGCTCGCGGGAAAGACTCCCGCTGAGATGGCTCCACCCGTGGCTGAGAGCCTCATCGGCCCGACATCTTCGAGAGAGGCGTTTCAGCGTCTGGTGGACAGCATGGCCGCGCTTCACACAGAGTCATACATAAAGGCGATAGAGGCGTCCGGTCTCCAGCCGCAGACACTGGACATATCGACCATCACTGTGCC
>JAAXHZ010000391.1 GCA_012270625.1 Dehalococcoidia bacterium
GAAACAACCCCGCGCAGACGCATACGGAAGGCCAGTGTGAAGCGCCGACCTAGTCCCCGAAACCAGATGACGACTTCTGAAAGACGCATCTGAAACGTGGCACAGCCCCGCTTTCGACCGCGCCCGTGGCTCGGACATCACAGGCCGTTTTGAAAATGGCGGAGAGGGTGGGATTCGAACCCACGGTCGCCTTCTACAGACGACACGCGATTTCCAGTCGCGCCTATTCGGCCACTCTAGCACCTCTCCGCTGTCGGCTGCCTGCGCTTGAAACTTCCACGTATCCCGGAATGAGACTCGCTTTAGCTCCGTGTGCTGGCGGAGAGGGTGGGATTCGAACCCACGATGGAATTGCTCCCATACTGGTTTTCGAGACCAGCGCCTTAAACCACTCGGCCACCTCTCCGAGGCCACGCGAGATTATAGCATAGCAAAAACGCTAGTCCTAAACAGATGCCTAACGCCAGTGTCGGACGCTCTACCCGGTCCCGCCTGAGTTAGCTCGCGGCAGAACATACCGCTCAATCGCCTCGACGAGTCCATCCTGCTCCACGCTCGCGACGACGTGACGAGCCAAAGTGAGCAGCTCGGATGGCGCATTCCCCATGGCTATCGACATCCCCGCGACCTCGAACATGGCAACGTCGTTGAAGCTGTCGCCAACCGCTGCCACCTGCGACGGCTCTATGCCCAGCAGACCGCACAGCGCGCGCAGTCCCGAACCCTTATTCACCCCACGCCGATTGAAGTTGACCGCCCACAGCCCGTTGTACGGCAGATACGCCTTCACCGCGTCCAGCCCTTCGTTCGCCGACATACGGCGGATCATCCCGTCGGCTTCGTCCTCGGTCAGATCGAACGCCGTCACTCGAGTCAGCTCATGGGCGTCCAGCCTATGTACGTCGGTCACAATCCCGGAGGCGTGTGTTGCCATGAATTGGCAGCCGAACTCTACGCCGGACTCTACGATGGACTGCATCGCCAGCGCGGCCGCCTTGACACTCATTGGAGCGCTCCACAGCGCGTCGCCGCTTGTAGGGTCGAGGATCAGCGCGCCGTTGTCTGCGACCTGTGGCGACGTCAGACCTAGCTCTCTCGCGTAGCTGAGAATGGACTCAGACTCACGCCCGGTCACTATGGAGACATGGACGCTTTCGGCAGCCCGTCGGACCTCTTCGGCCACTGTGGGCGAGACCCGTTCGTCCGGCCCAACGAGCGTACCATCCAGGTCAAGAGCCAGCGCCCTGATCCGGGCCAACTGGCTATGTCCTTACCAATTGCGCGTCACTGGCTTCAGAGCGCAGTTCGCGAACCGAACTCAACTCTTCGTCTGAGACCAGCTTTGAGAGTCCCTTGGCGATTTCCGACGCCACGGACGGTCCCATGTACACCATTCCTGTCAGAAGCTGCACGGTATCCGCGCCCGCGCGCAGCGCCTCCACAGCGTCCTGCGCTGTGAATATCCCGCCACAGGCGTTGATGTCAGCCCTGTCTCCTATCCTCTCCCTGACCTCGGACACCATTCTCAGCATCTGTCCATAGATGAGCTTTCCGCTGAGTCCACCGGAACCGACTTCAAGCCGAGGCTCCATCACGGGCTGAGTATTGGCTATGGTCAACGCGCTCACTTGCTTTGCGACGCATACATCTGCGAGGGTCAAAGTGCCATTATGGTGTGCAGCATCCTCGTGTTCAGACGGGAAAGAAGGCATTTTTACAAAGAGAGGCTTGGAGCGTTCGGTATTGATCCTGTCGAGGAGTGTTTCCAACACATCGGGATTGTGGAAGATTCTGAGTCCCTTTGTGTTTGGCGAGCTTATGTTGATCTCGACCGCGTCCACGAACGGCTCCAGCCGCCGATGGCACGTGACGATCTCATCGCTCTTGGTACCCGAGACGCTGACTACAATCGGGGTGTCCGCACACTGACGCCGGGCCCTCTTGATACGCTCGACCGCTGCATCGAGACCCTTATTCGGGAACCCCATGGAGTTTATGAGCGTTTCCTGCGATTTATCTCTGATAAGTCGTTTCTTGGGATTGCCTGACCTTGGATGGAGCGTGACGGTTCCGCAGGTCACGTACCCAAAACCAAGAGAAGAGAGCGCGGGAAGAACCTTGCAGTTCTTATCCAGACCGGCCGCCAAACCCACCGGGTTTTCAATCGTGATTCCACCAACCGTGGTGCGGATGTCTGATGAAGCGAAGCTATTGACTGCGCCTATGACACGCCACAGTGGACGCAGCCTAAGTGCTAGGGTGACGAGATCATAGGCTGCTTCTGCCGGCAGTAGGAACAGCGCCGGGCGTATCAGATCCCGATAAATGGGAAGGTTGAGGTCTCTAGTCAATGAGGGTCTCTAACAGACAAGACCGTAACCTCGCCATACGCTCTCCGGAATTCAACGCAACTCACGGCGTACCCCATGTATGTTGTAAGTTGCGTACTGAATTATGCAGAGCCACCGAAAATCATCGCAAGGTTACTTCTGTTAAATTGACGCGCAATCTTAACAGATACTCCCGTCAGACGACGACCCTGGCCATATGGTCGGCCACCTCGACCTTCGCGACGTTCGTCAGCAGGAAGTCCCGCTTATCGACGAAGCTAAGCTCATCCCATCGTCTGACTGTATCGTCCACGTCAGCGCGCGACTCAGAGCGCTGGGCGCCCATCCGCGCGTCGTCGAGGTCGTTCAGCGCGTCTGCTAGGTGGTCGATGTCGGCGCCCCCGGCAGCAGTCTTGCGCATGGCCTGAAGAAATCGCCGCTCGGCATTCTTGATCCGCTCCTGCCAGATCGTCCGCAGAGGCTCCTCGACGTCTCCGTTCTGGCTGCCTGCGTCGCGCCTGTCCAGCTCCTTCGCCTTGATCGCCATGGGTATTTGGGCCAGCACGGCGCCCTCCAGGTCGGCCTCGCGCCATGTGTGATATCCGCACACGCTCTGGTTATTGCGAGACTGGCACTGATAGTAGCGATAGGTCTTGCGATTGCGATTGCCGTCCTTGTTGGTCCAGCGCTGGTGGCGGGTCACCCCCATCATCTTGTTGCCGCAGTAGTCGCAGAACGCGATTCCTGAAAGCAGGTACGGCTCCGCTCGCGACACCCTTCCTCGCGGCCTCCGACTCTCCACAATGTCACGCGCCTCCCGGTAAGTTGCGGCATCTATGATCGGTTCATGGCTGCGTGGCAGTCGCAGCCCGAAGCGCGTGTATGTACCGATATAGACCGGGTTCTTAAGGATATCGCGCACGCTAACCACGCTCCACCGGCCTCCCCGGCGCGTCGTGATCTCGCGCTCGTTTAGATGCTGAACGATGAGCCGCATCCCCATCTGGTCTCTGGTGTACAGACGGTAGATAAGCTCGACTACGGCAGCTTCGTCTTTGACTACTTCGTAAGCGCCGTCGTCCGTGTGCCGATACCCGAACGGAGGGCGTCCGAGACCCTTTCCCCACATCGCCTGCTCTTGCATCGACTCCCTGATCTTCCCGCTGCGAGCCCGAGAGACCCCCGCCACTCCCAGCACATGCAGGGCATTCTGGAGTGGGTCCGGCATCTCTTCATCTTGGCAGGAGACCTTGGCCCCGGCGCTTTCGAGCTCCAGGAACGTGCGTGCCACGCTCTCGATATCATCGCCTATATGACTTGAGTTCGGTATTGCGACCAGGAAGTTCGAGCCTGACTCTTCGATGTAGGCGATCAGTTCAGCGTACTGTGGATAAACCTCGTTGCTCCCGGCATTGAGATCTCCAAAGACCTTCACGGGCTGGTGCAGGTTGAACTCGCAGTACGTAACGAAGTCATTCTCGAAGTCAACCAGACTCTTGGTCTGCCCGTTGACCCGGGCGGTCGCGTCAGCTCTGAAGTATCCTAGCGCTCTCACTGTTTGCTGTCGGCCCTCGAGTTAACTGTAGATAAGTATCCGCGAGCAGCTGCTGCACTGGACGATGCCGTCGCCAGAGCGCACCCGGCTGAGCTCTGCGTTGGGAATCACGAGTCTGCAACCCTGACACAGGCCACGCCGATCGACCAAAGCGGCCCCCTGTCCTCCCCGGATGCGCCGCACTGTCTCGTACACCGCCATGACGTTCGGCGGATACTCTGTGGACAGAAGCTCTCGCTGTGAACGGAGTTCGGGCATCTCCGAGGACAGCTCCTCCTGCCGCGCTCCCAGCGTGCTCAGATCGCTCCTACGCTCTCCGTCGATCTGATCGAAAACCGTGCGTGCCCGGTCCCGCAGCTCCTCCGTATCTTCCATCTCGACCATGAACTCCAGCAGCCTGTCTTCCTCAGCTTGCTGATTCCGGGCCAGCATCGCTCGTTCTTCCTGGTACGCCTCCAGCTCCCTTGGGTTGGTGACGCTCCCACTGTACATACGGCTGTCGATCGTATCGATGCGCTCCTCGATCTCCTGGATCGCTCGCTCGGACTGTCGTCTGGCCGGACCCAGCTCATTTAGCTTTCGTTCGAGAACCGACAGGCGTCGGTGCGCCTGGATTCTCTGCGCGTCGTCGGCAATCCGGCCCTGGACCTCGGACAACTCCTCCTCGCGCTCCTGTATCTCCCAGTCCAGCATCTGGAGCTCGTAGAGTTGCCTGACAGTCCGCATCTTTCACACCTGTTCGAGGGGTTGGTTCATTCTAAGGCAATTCTTCATATCAATGAACCTGTTAATGTACGTCCGAAACTGCTTCTGAAGCGCTTTCGATCAACACACCCCTCTCCCTTATCACTCGCCTATGGCCGAACTCGACCTTTTCTAGTAAAATCCCTAATAAACTTCACACCTCCCCAAAGCGTACTGAGCTGCGTAGATGACTCAAGCCTCCACGATACTCCAGCGGTCCAGGACTAAGATCGTCGCCACACTTGGGCCAGCGTCGAACTCGTACGACACGATCCGCAATCTGGTGAACGCGGGCCTGTCGGTCGCTAGGCTGAATCTGTCTCACAATACCCTTGATGAGCACGAGCGCGTTTTTCAGAACGTTCGCAAAGTCTCAGAGGACCTCGAAATCCCGGTGGGGATCATGGTTGATATTCCTGGCCCCAAGTACAGAACAGGCCCCCAGTCTCCAGGAGAATTCTACTTGGAGCCTGGAGACAGGATAGCGCTCACCAGTCGGGACGTAATCGGCAGTCAGGAGATTCTCGGAGTGTCTCCGCCAGGCGTACACAATGACGCCACGATTGGCGGAAGCATTCTTCTTGATGACGGAGCTATCGAGCTGCGCGTCTTGGCCATTGAACCCGAATCTATGGACGTTGCCTGCGAGACTGTGAGAGGCAACAGGATGACGGAGGGAAAGGGCGTGATCACGCCAGGTCGCGCTCCGTCACTGCCGTTCTTGGACGATAGGGCCAAAGATGGCCTTGAGTTTGCCGCAAAGTCCGGCGCGGACTTCGTCGCGCTTTCCAACGTCACTAGGTCTGAAGACATCGACCAGGCGCGGGATATGATATCCGATTATGGCAGTGAGTCGTTCATAATCTCCAAGATCGAGACCGAAGAGGCTGCGGTCGCCAACTTCGACGATATCCTCGAAGTCAGCGATGGAATCATGGTCGCGAGGGGAGACCTCGGAGTTGCGATAGACGCCGAGTCGGTGCCCATAATGCAGGAGCAGATGATTGAGAAGTGCAACCACGCTGGAAAGCCTGTAATCACCGCGACACAGATGCTGGAGTCCATGATAAAGTCGGCAAGCCCGACCAGGGCCGAGGTCAACGATGTGTCCAACGCGGTGCGCCAGGGTACCGACGCCGTGATGCTCTCCGGTGAGACCGCGGTCGGCGATAATCCGGTGCTCGTTGTAGAGACTATGAACAAAGTCGCCCTCGCGCGGGAAGCTGCGCTCGACTACGAGCGGATGCTCGAAGAGCGCTCCCGCGACATCCAGCCGCGGATTGACGACGGGATCAGCTACGGAGCGGCCCGTAACGCGGTCAGGTTGGGCGCATGTGGGATCATAGCCTTCACGGAATCGGGCAGCACCGCCCGTCGCGTATCACGATACAGGCCGGGGACGCCTATTCTCGCGCTGTCGCCTCACGAAAAGGTTCTCCGCACGCTGACCGTTAGTTGGGGTGTGAGCCCTGTCAAGGGACCTGACCTCACTACGGTATCCCATCTCCTCAACGTGTCAGAGGACCACGCCGTCTCGTCAGAGCTGGTTCCGGACGACGGCGGCAAGGTCGTCATCACTGCCGGGTTCCCATTTGGAACGGTTGGAAGCACCAACTTCCTCTACATCATGGATATTCCGCCGACGGCGGCACGACAGGAGGGCATCCAACCTTGCTGAAGATATACAACACCATCGAAAAGAGCATGAGCGAAGTACAGCCGATCGAGGACGGCGTCGTAAAGATGTACACTTGTGGACCCACAGTGTATCGCGATGCTCATATCGGCAACCTCCGCTCATACCTGATGGCCGACTGGATCAGGCGAACGTTGACTGCCCAGGGCCTCGACGTTGTCCATATCAAGAACATCACCGATGTCGGGCACATGCGCCAGGAGATGCTCGAACGCGGCGAAGACAAGATCATCGCCGCCGCGATCGAAGAAGGGAAAACGCCCGCCGAGATCGCCGAGTTCTACACTCTGAGATTCAGGGCAGACGAAGAGAAGCTCAGCATCCAGCCCGCCCACGAGTTCCCAAAGGCCACCGACCACATCGAGGAGATGCTGGAGATCGTCCAGAAGCTGGTCGACACTGGGTACGCCTACGAAGTTGATGGAAATGTGTACTTCGAGGTCTCCCGCTTCCCGGACTACGGCAAGCTGTCCGGGAATATCCACGAAGCCGAGCTGCTGGAGGCGGTGAGGGTGGATGCCGACCCTCTCAAGCGCGACCCGCGCGACTTCACACTCTGGAAGGCCGCGGAGCCGGGCAGGACGGTCAAATGGCCCAGCTCTTGGGGGGAGGGCTTTCCCGGCTGGCACATCGAGTGCTCTGCTATGTCCATCAAGTATCTCGGAGAGAAGTTCGATATACACACCGGGGGAGTTGACAACATCTT
>JAAXHZ010000392.1 GCA_012270625.1 Dehalococcoidia bacterium
AAGCAGACTCGCGACGTGGCGTTCATCGACGATGTGGTCAGAGGCTGGACGCTGGCAATTCAGGCTCCCGCTGAGAAGGTCGTGGGGCAGAAGTTCCTTGTGGGCTCCGGTCAGGAGCACTCCGTCGACGACCTCGCGAGAATGTGCCGAGATACCGTCGGAAATGACATCCCAATCGAATATGTGGGTTACCGTCCCGGCGAAGAGGGGCACAGGGAGTCATTTGGCATGGAAAAGGCCAAGAGTGTGCTCGGGTACGTCCCACGGGTCTCAACCATGGAGGCGATCACACTAACCGCCGCGTGGATGAGAACTCGCCTCCAGTCCTCGCCAAATGAAGTTTAGCCGATCCCGACATCGCCACAGCAGCAATCCATCCAGGTAGCCGGGCCATTTGATCTCGTCTACCTGCAGCTGATACAGGTAAGCGACCAGGACGGCCAGTATAGCGTCGTGAGTCACGTAGACATTCAGGCGTCCGCGAGACCGTAGATCGTCGGCCGCAAGTCCCAGAAGGAGGCCGACTCCCTCTGACGTCGCTCGCATGCCGGCGGGAGGCTCTGTACGTGCGAGCTGATGCGGCACTATCCTCAGGATGCCGATCCGGAGGAACAGGGCCCCGCTGATCTCTTCGTCCACGACAAAGGGGCCGGGCGCTCCGAGTCTCCAGTCCAGGGCGACATCTTCAGACCGGTCACCGCCTCGAAGTATCGCTTCGGCCGTCGATGCGCACCTGGGCACGGGACTGGCGGTAGCCCTGATGTCCGGCCTGGTGGCAGACAGCATCGCTCCAAGTCTCTCCGCTGAGACGACTCCGCAGTCGGTCAGCGGCACGTCGACGCCGAATTCCCCCGGAAAAACATCCCCCCTCTCGGCATGTCTCAGAATAACCGCCGCGTCAGCCTTGGCCGGAATGCCGCGGAGCTGTTCGATGATCCAGAGCCCGGCGTGACCGTCATTCACTTCGCCCTCGCCTCAATGACGAGACTACTCCCCCGCCTCAGTACACCCCGCCTCTCAGTACAAAGCGTCCCGCATCGACTTCAACTTGCTCTAGCGCGGCTGCTACACCTATGTCGAGTATCGAGGCGCTGTAATTATGGAAGCCGCTGACATCGTCGAAGAAGCGTCCGAGCGGGTCGACCATGACGTAGCTGCCGGTCATAAGTTCGTTGTTCTCCGGCACCACTCGGATTCCCTCACTCTCGACGCCACTGTTGTGATGGACGTATTGCTCGAACTCGCTGTCGGTGATGGTGAATTCGCTGAAGCGCGCGTCGTTCTGCCCAATCACGGAAAGCGCCTGGAATATCTTCCATCGCTCGGGCTTCATCTCCAGGATGAAGGAACGAAAGTCTTCGGTGTGGTTGGCGCGGTTGACCACCGTATTCACCTTCAGGCGTATCCCGCGTTCCCTGATCATCTCGCCCAGCTTGCGGTAGTGTTGAGCGTGAATGGGATCTTTGCCTCTTTCGACCCGACCGATCCTGCGCTGAGTATCCCGATCTACACTGTCTATGCTCAGTGCGATGATGTCGAGCGAACCAGCGAGGTCGTCCAGCCACTCCGGAGTTATGCGGGAGCCATTGGTAACTATGGATGTCGTGAGCCCGTTGGACTTTGTCTGACGTATCAGATCGGATAGCTGAGGGAGCAGGGTGGGCTCGCCTCCAGCGAAGTTGATCTTTTGGAAACCTGCCCGACAGAGCAAGTCAACTAGTTCAAGAGACTCCTCTCTCTCCAGCTGACCGCGTCCGGATATGTCCCCAAAAGTGGCAAAAACAAAACCCGCAACGCATGTTGCAGGCTTTCAGCATGTGGTAGTTGACTGTTGATGCTCTTCGGATTACCGGATGGACGTACTCCTGTAACATGGCTCACCTGTGACCTGTTGATTTGGACTGCCAGTCTTGGTGAGAAGACCGTGAGGCAGCAGAAGGTCTGTAACTGTGAGAGTACCGTACATGCGACCTGAATGCAACCGACTCGGACACATATCGCTCATAGCACCTTTGCCACTAGGACTGAGCTTACGGACTTCGTCTCGATCACGTCGATCAGCCTGAATCTCGCCTCCCCCAGGATGTCACCGAACTGCATCTCGGTGCGCTCGGCGCCCCGTGTCATTACGAGCATGTTCAAATCCAGCAGTGCGCCCCGGCCGGTCTCCTCGTCCAAGACCATCTCTATCAGGTAGAGTGTCCCATCCGAGGGCATCGCTTCGCGGGCGCGCCTCAGAATTCGCACCGCGTCACGGTCCGGCCAGTCGTGGATCACCCTCGCGAGAATGACCGCGTCCGACCGGACCGGCCATTCACCAAAGAGGTCCCCTGCAACGAACTGGCATCTCCCTTCGAGGTCTGAGGGGAGGCTGGCGGATTCGACGACCTCCCGCCTGTCCATCACAGTTGCCATTAGGGTGAGGCAGGAACGTAGCAGGGCAAATGCAAGTTCCCCGGTGCCGCCTCCGGCATCCAGAACGCTCTTGTGAGCCGAGAAGTCGACATGGTCGGCAAGGTCTCGATAGTCGTGTCTGGCGTACGTCGACATGGCCGAATGATAGGTTTCAAGATCCCCGG
>JAAXHZ010000393.1 GCA_012270625.1 Dehalococcoidia bacterium
CTAATCCCGGGTGGCGGTGGAATGATCTATCATAGAGGTGAAAAAGTGGAGCGACACGAAGAGTGATCGCCCCCGGCACACGCTCCCTATCCATATCTCTACACCATTGAAGTGAAAGGAGCAGGATGCTCCAGGTCGTAAATGTCTCCAGGAGCTATGGCTCCGAAGTCATCCTGGAAGCCGTCTCTTTCGTGGTTAATCCCGGAGAACGCGCTGGCCTTGTCGGGCCTAACGGCTCCGGCAAATCGACCCTATTGCGAATCGTCGCGGGCGTGGAGCAGGCCGACACCGGTCACGTTGTCTTGGGCTCCGATGCGTCCACCGCCTGGCTGCCGCAGGGGTTCGAAGTGAACCCAGCCCAAACACTTGGTGAGGCGGTGCGTCGAGGCCTTGCCGAGCACACCGGCGCGCATGAAGCGCTGCTCAGGATCGAGGAGAGCATGGCCCGGGCCAGTGGTCTGGAGCTAAATGCCTTGATCGAAGAGTACGGCCGCGCGTTCGACGAGTTCGCGTCGCTTGGAGGCTATGAGGTCGAACAGCGCACTTCCGCCGTGCTCCAGGGGCTGGGACTTGGAGCAGTCTCGGATGATACGCCTCTCTCCATCCTGAGTGGAGGCCAGCGGACGCGGGCTGGCCTTGCGAGTATCATCGTATCTAATCCTGACGTTCTGCTGCTTGACGAGCCGACCAATCACCTTGATATCGAGGCCCTGGAGTGGCTGGAAGAGTATCTGTCCGGGTACGCGGGCGCGGCGGTGATCGTGTCCCACGATCGAGCCTTCCTGGATGGTGCAGTGACCGACATCCTGGAGCTGGACAGTCAGCGCCCAGGTCTTGCCACTTATCCGGGCAGCTACTCTGATTACAGGCTGGCCAAGGAGCGCGAGCTGGAGAAGCAGACCGCCGCATGGAGGGATCAGGAGGCGGAGAAAAGAAGGATACAGCGAGACATCGCCCGGACGAAGCAAACTGCGCTTCGCACCGAAACATCAACCACTCACGACTTCTACCGGCGACGTGCCAAGAAGGTAGCGCGCAAGGCCAAGGTGCGAGAGAGACGGCTACGGCGGATGCTCTCGTCTCCTAACCAGGTGGAACGTCCCAAAGCGTCGTGGACGATGAAACTGGACTTTGGACGCACGCCGCGTGGCGGCTCACGTGTGCTCATGCTGGAGGACGTCGGTCACGAATTCGGCGGACGCTGGCTGTTCCGAGACGTCGACCTCGTCCTGGAGCATGGAGAGCGCGTCGCGCTCTTGGGCCCCAACGGGTGCGGCAAGTCCACGCTGCTCAAATTCGTGGCAGGACAAGCGTCTCCGACGCTGGGCTCTGTGCGGGTCGGCGAAAACGTCAGAACCGGCTACATGCCGCAGGATCAGATCGGACTGGACTGGCGCATGTCAGCTTTGGATATGATCAGGCAGGCGACAGACGTGACGGAGACTGAGGCTCGGACTCTGCTCCACCTGTACCTGTTCGAGGGCGACGAGCCGCTGCTGCCCGCCGGCAGTCTGAGCTACGGACAGCGCTCCCGGCTGCTGCTTGCCAAGCTGGTGCTGGAAGGAGCCAACTTCCTGGTACTGGACGAGCCTATGAACCATCTCGACATCCCGTCTAGGGAGCGATTCGAGGAGGCGCTCGATGCCTTCCCTGGAACAGCGCTGATGGCCGTTCACGACCGCACCTTCATCGACCGGTACGCTACAGCCGTCTGGAGCGTCGAAGACGGCACGATCCGCCGCTGCATCGATCGCAGCGAACTCAGCCGTCCGAAGAGCGCAGGACGGAATTGACCGACTCCCCAACAGCGCTCACCTACCGCTCCGCGCTGTGGTCTCCACTGGGAGATGCTGTACCAGTTTGGTCGGTCA
>JAAXHZ010000394.1 GCA_012270625.1 Dehalococcoidia bacterium
ATTCCCTGGAATCCGGCTACGACCACGATCCTGTTGTCGTCCAGCTCGTCCACGATACGCTGTGGCTCGAGGCCGGATATCTTGGCCATGCCGTACTGGCTGTCCGTCCGAATGCCGGCCTGCGCTCCGCTGAGGCTGATCGCGGGGTATCCGAGTGAGTTGAGCCTCATCGCGACCAGCGCACACGACCGCAGCTCGCCGGTCGAAAGCAGCACGTCCAGCTCTCTGCTGTCCGGGCTGTCGGACACCTGTCGCGCCAGCTCGATCAGCTCGTCGGTCGTGTCCCCCATCGCGCTGACGACAGCCACGACCTTGTTGCCGCCCTTCTTGGCGCGTGCGATGCGTCCGGCGACGTTGTTTATCTTTTCCGCGTCGGCGAGCGAGCTCCCGCCGTACTTTTGAACAACCAGCGCCATAACCCAGATCAGCCCGTTCGTGGAGATTAGCCCAGAGACTCGACTGTAAGGTTTAGCGTGCGCGGTCTGTCCTTGTCAAATGCGGCAGCATTCTGGACAGACCGTTGGAGAAGAAGAAGATCGGCCCGACGCTAGAATGTATTGCTCAAGTCTATGGTCAAGCTCTCAAGAGTGGACGAACTGAATGACTGTCCCTCACCGTACACGCCCACAAGCTCGAAATCACCATCCCGCAGCAGCATGACCCATACTATCCTGGCATCGGGGTCCACTATCCATAACTCCTTCACGCCGTGCCGAGCATACAGATCGCGCTTGTAGGTCCAATCCCGATTCGCGGTGGATGGAGACAGTATTTCGACTACCAGATCAGGCGCGCCCTGCACGTTGGCGTGAGTGATTATATGCGACCTCTCCTGGGAAACAAACAGCAGATCGGGCTGAACAACCTCTGTATCGGACAGGATCACATCTAAGGGCGCGTAATAGACCTGCCCTAGACCATGCTCCTCCACCGACAGCATCTGCAAAGCCAGTCTCTTGCTAACTCTCTGGTGAGGTTCACTCGGTGACGCTACCAAAACGAGCTCTCCATCATGAAGTTCGTAACGCTCGTC
>JAAXHZ010000395.1 GCA_012270625.1 Dehalococcoidia bacterium
CTAGAGTTCGGTGTTGCTGTGCTATCTTCTGACAAGACTTGCTGAAGGAGGCTGTACTTGCTGTATCTGGGACTGCGGCTCTCGCTGTACGTCGTGAGAGGGTCCAGCATGGAGCCGTCGCTATTTGACGGTGACGTTCTGCTGGTCACAGAACGCCGCCGCCGGCTCCGTCGTGGCGACGTCGTGATCGTCAGCTCGCCCGATGCTGTGGACGTCGGATGGCACGTCAAGCGGATCGTAGGACTTGCGGGTGACAGGGTCTCGTTCGAGTGCGGTCTCCTGTACGTCAACGGCGAACACCATCCGGAGCCGTATCTTGGAGGTCTGCCCGCGGACATCGGACTTAGGTCACGGTCATGGCTGGTCGGTCACGACGAGTGCGTTGTGCTGGGAGACAATCGTGCCCACAGCACGGACAGCAGAGATTTCGGCCCCGTTCCAGTTACACGCCTGGCCGGAGTATTGGTCATGAAGCTATGGCCGCCTGGCGGAGGACGTCCCCAGAGGATTCGCTAGTTATCGTCGCTGGGCACGTAGTCTCCAGGACTCGGCGCTTCCGCAATGTCCATTTCGGGGTCTCTGTCACCAAGCGCCTGTTGCAGTCTGCCTATTGGGATTGCCGGGAGCGTCGTAATCTGCACTCCCGCTGCCACACCTAGCTCCATCGAGAATCTGGCAGCCGACTCGTTATCCGGGGCGTCCAGGATGGTGACGAAATCGAACTCTCCCAGGACCGCATATAGTCCATGCACCTGAGTCTGTGGGATATCGATGGACTCCTCAGCCACCAGGATACGATCAGGATTATCCAGCATTCGATGACGTCCTTCGGGTGTCAGAGAAAGAAGCAGAATGTACGTTGGCATGGTTCTCCCGCTCTGCCAGGGTTAGTCTGACCTCAGCCAGCCGGCGACTTCCTTGGCGTGATAGGACAGGATGACGTCGGCGCCCGCGCGCTTTATCGAGGTAAGTATCTCGAGTGTGATGCGCCTGCCGTCGATCCATTCGTTCTCGGCCGCCGCCTTTACCATCGAGTACTCCCCGCTCACGTTGTATGCAGCGACAGGAGTAGCAAAGCGTTCTTTCGCTGCTCTCAACACGTCGAGGTAGGCCAGCGCGGGTTTTACCATCACTATGTCCGCCCCCTCCTCGATATCAAGGGCAATCTCGCGCATTGCTTCTCTGATGTTGGGCGGGTCCATCTGGTAGCTGGTTCGATCTCCGAACACTGGCGCAGAGTCCGCCGCGACACGGAACGGCCCGTAAAATCCGGAGGCGTACTTGGCAGAGTAGGCCATTATCGGGATTCCGGGCATGTCGGCATCGTCAAGCGCTCGTCTGATCGCGGCTACCTGGCCGTCCATCATTGCGGAAGGCGCGACCATGTCGGCTCCGGCCTGCGCCTGTACCACGGCCATCTGTCCCAGCAGGTCCAGGGTGGCATCGTTGTCAATGCGGTCCCCTTTGACTACACCGCAATGCCCGTGATCTGTGAATTCGCAAAGGCATACATCCGTGATGACAGTCATGTCTGGGACAGCCTGCTTGATAACGCCGATCGCCTCCTGGATTATTCCGCCCACAGCGTACGCTTCAGTTCCTGTAGGGTCCTTGTGGGCGGGAATGCCGAACAGCAGTACGCTCTCAATGCCAACGTCAGCCGCTTCGCCAACCTCATGGATTAACTGGTCCAGAGACAACTGGTAGATTCCCGGCATTGGGGGAATCTCAGTGCGAGTGTCGCGCCCGTGGGTTACGAACAGCGGATAGGTAAAATCGGCCGCCGATAGCCGAGTCTCTTCCACTAGGCGTCTGAGACCGGGATTCTCCCTCAGCCTTCGCATCCTTGTCGTGGGGTATCCCGCCATTGCCGATCTACTTCCTCATACCAAGGTGTTCGATCAGTGCCTGTACTAAGCCACTGATGGTTGGAGTACTCGCAACTATATCAACTTTCAATCCAAATCTGCTAGCAGTCGCCGCCGTAGTCGGCCCGATGCAGGCTATCTTAGCGCCTGCGAGAGACCCGGCTCCGCCGTCAAGCAGTCTAAGCAGGTTTCTGACGGTTGACGAGCTGGTGAAAGTGGCCACGTCAACTCCGGTTCTGATTGCGTCCGTAGCTCGGTCTCTGGATGCTTCAGGGATGACTGTCCGATATGCCGTCACTTGCGTAATGTCCGCCCCCAGCGCGTTCAACATATCAGGCAGGTCGCGTGTCGCAATGTCAGCTCTGGGGAGGAGAATTCGGCTTTTACGGACACCTTCTCTCGACATCGCTTCTGCCAAGCCCTTAGAGGTCGCCGTTGCGGGCACCAAGTCGGCAACCACCCCGTACTCTTTTGTGGCGTCAGAAGTAGCTGGACCTATCGACGCCACCCGGACGCCGTGGAGCGCTCTGGAGTCACGGCCTGTCGCCATGAGACGCTCGTGTACTGCTCGGACCGCGTTAGCCGACGCGAACACAATCCAGTCGAACTCCGACACTTCCGCGAGCGCGGCATCCAAATCCGAGTAATCACACGGAGGCTGAACGTCGATGGTCGGAATTTCGATCGGAATTGCTCCAAGTTCAGTCAAACGTCGCGATAGCAGTCCGGCCTGACTGCGTGTGCGGGTCACCAGCACCCGGCGACCCAGGAGTGGCAGCGACTCGAACCAGCTGAGCCGTTCCCGAAGTCCCACTACGTCACCGATGACTACGGTTGCAGGCGCTGTCAGCCCCTGCGCCTTCGCTATTTCGGCGATCGAATCGAGACGGCCTGTCGCGGTCATCTGCCACGGCTCAGTACCCCAGGTCACGACCGCCGAGGGTGTGGCGCCCGACTTACCGTTCGCGATGAGAGTCGCCGCAATGTCCGACAGGTATCTCCATCCCATCAGTATGACGAGTGTGCCAGGCGTCTTTGCCAAAGCTGCCCAGTCGGGTGAGTTCCTGTCGCTTGCTTCAGATAGACTGCCCGTGACGACCGTAAAGGACGAAGCGTGCTCTCTATGGGTCAGCGGAATCCCGGCGTAGGCGGGCGCAGCCACGGCCGAAGTCACACCTGGCACCACCTCGAATGGGACTTCAGAGGCGGAGAGCGCGTCAGCCTCCTCGCCTCCTCGTCCGAACACGAACGGGTCGCCTCCCTTTAGCCTAACTACGCACTTCCCCTGTCGCGCTTTGCTGACCAGAAAACTGCTGACGTCCGACTGGGTTCTCCCGGCTTCACCGGGCATCTTTCCGACATCTACAAGCTCGGCGTCCTGTCTGGCCATCGAAAGTAGCCTATCGTCGATCAGACGGTCGTGAACGATCACGTCAGCCGACTCAAGGAGTCTCAGGCCTTTGATCGTCAAAAGCTCCGGCTCACCTGGGCCGGCGCCCACCAGATAGACTATGCCGCCGTTCCTCAAACCGCTCTCACCCTCTTGTCCCAACAGACCGACACTTCGCGCGCGGTCGGAACAAAAGCTCAGATCGTTCTGGCTGTGTACATGATCTCGTCTGCGCCGGTGGCTTCAAGGGCACGCGCGGCCTCTCGACCCGCCGCAACAGGGTCACCCACTGGCATCTCCAGGACGGACCGGAAGATCCGAGTGCCGTCAGGGAGACACGCCATCGTCCGAATCTTGAGACCGCCTTCGGACTCGATTGCGTAAGCGGCGACCGGAACGCGACATCCTCCCCCAGCGGCTTCCACAAACGCCCGCTCTGCGGTTACTGTTGACCAGGACGGAGCATGATTGACGACTGACAAGAGATGGGACATTTCTGCGTCGTCCTCACGTGCCTCCACGGCTAGAGCGCCCTGACCCGCGTCGGGAATGCACATATCAGGGTCGAGGAAGTCTGAGACCTCACCGGACCGGCCCAGCCGTTCCAGGCCCGCAGCCGCCAGCGCCACTCCATCGTACCC
>JAAXHZ010000396.1 GCA_012270625.1 Dehalococcoidia bacterium
AAAATCCCCTCTCCCTCAGGGAGAGGACTAGGGTGAGGGTGAAATCCCCACCTACCAACCTGAGACAGGTTTCCAATCGACATTCCACTGGATTAAAACTATCCAAATGGACGTCGATGGCTGAACTCACCCTCTTCGCTGGTTATGAACTCCAGCAGGGCAGCCTGACCGTTCTCTGTGGCAGCCTTCGCTCGCAGTATAGCCGGTCCGATGTCCGATGGATCTTCGACTCGCTCGGCCCAACCGCCCATCGCGGTTCCGAGGTCTGCGTAGCTGCCGCCGAGGTCTCGGGTGCTGTACAGCTCGTGCGAGCGCGCCATCGCAGATGTCTCGATTGCCATGGACGAGTTGTTCAGTACGACGGTCAGGATCGGGATGCCCGAGCGGACCGCCGTCTCGAAGTCGAGACCCGTCATACCGAACGCGGCATCACCCATGAAGTTGACAACGAACTTGTCCGGGTCAGCGAGCTTGGCCCCGATGTTCAGACCAAGCCCCGTTCCCAGTCCGTGCGACTTGCCCCAACCCAGGTAGGTGTGAGGACCGCCCGCTTGGTAGAAGGGCATGAGCTGGTCTCTGGGACTGCCGGAGTCGTGGGTGACGATCGCCTCGTTGGGATCGACGTTCTGCATGAACTCTGAAATCACGCGGTACGGGGTCATCGGGACCTCGTCCGAGTTCAGCTTGTGCGCCCACTGGTCCAGCCACGCCTGGCGCACTGAAGCGATCTCCTCAGCGGTCTCGCCATCCCTGGACCTACCGCCAAGTCGGTCTCTGCACGCCTCGATCATCTGGCGGATGATGAGTTTGGCATCACCCAGCAGCGGGTGTTCGACGTCGTAGTTCTTTCCGATGTCGATTGGGTCGTTCGTGGCTTGTATGAAGGTCTTATCGCTAGGGATATTCGTCGTCATCCCGTGCCTGGTCAGACTGGAACCGACCGCGAACACGACGTCTGCGCGTCCCATGAATCGGTACGCCGCCCCGTTCATGACACCTGAGCTAGACCCTAGCGACAGTGGGTGCTTCTCAGGAAAGCCGCTCTTACCCGCCATGCTAGTCGTCACAGGTACCTGCAGCAGTTCCGCTAGCTCGACAAGGTCGTCGGATGCCTCGGCATACAGCACGCCCTGTCCGGCATAGATAATGGTATTGGACGCTGACAGCAGCGCCTCCGCGGCCTCGTCCACTGCCGATACGTTCGCTCCGGCAGTCGCGACCTTCACCGGGCGGTAGCTGTCCACCAAATCGTCTGGTATGTCCTCTGCGCCGACGTCAGACGGAATCTCGACCATGACCGGTCCAGGTCTGCCCATCTTGAGACGTGCGAACGCTCTGCGCATGGTTTCAACCACCAGATTCGACGCCTTCAGTCGCTCGACATGCTTGGTGACCGACTCGTAGCTCCTGACGGAGCTGAAATTCGGGTACACACCATCTCGATCACTCGGATATCCAAGTGGGAGCAGCAGCATTGGCACTGCGTCCGAGAACGCGGTTGCGACACCCGCGTACGCATTCTCAGCGCCCGGTCCGTACTGCATGGCAAAGACTCCCGCAGGGCGGCCGTTGGTGACCCGGCTGTATCCATCCGCGATACCGACTCCAACACGCTCCTGTCGGCAGATGATCGGCCGTATGCCAATGTCCGCAGCCGATTCGATCACATGCGTGGTTGGGAAGGCGCTCAGATACTCTATACCCTCTTTCTTGAGGATATGGGCAATAGCGTCAAGGGTTTGCATGGCGGAGGCTCCGATTTCTTACGAACTGAGTATTTCTATCAGCCTGTTAATGTGGCGCGCTTCAAACAGGCATCCAGCCTTGGTTTGGGTAGGGGGTTAGGTATTGCTATGAAGGTCCCGCGGGCGCTCTCCCAAACAACGCCTCCCGAATGCCATCGAGCAGACCCTCTAATCGCGCTTGCCCCCGCTCGATCACCGAGACTCTAGAGTCTAAGGCTACGATTTTGGCATCTAGGGTCACGATCTTAGCATCCAGCCTTTGCTCGGACTCGCGTATGCTCGTGTCCGTATGCTCGAATCGTCTATCGATGCGGGCCTCCATTTGCTCGAATCGTCTATCGA
>JAAXHZ010000397.1 GCA_012270625.1 Dehalococcoidia bacterium
TCTTCGTCCTCTTCACCCGTTCCTCCTCCTACGCCGCACGCTCCGACAGCCGCGCCATCCCTTATCAGAGGCACTCCACCCAGACTCGCAATCATATGGTCGCCTTCCGCTGAGCGAATACCGGTTACGATAGGACTTCCGGCTCTTTCCTGCATCTCCCCACTCGGTCGGCCAAACGCGACTGAGGCGACAGCTTTACCCTGGCTGCCATAGACTCCAGCCCAGATCGCACCATCCATCCGGGCAAAAGCGACGAGCCTTCCCCCAGCGTCGCAGACCGCCACGTTGATCTTGATATCGAGTTCCTCCGCTTTGGCGATCGCCGCGGCGACCATCGTCTGCGCTTCTTGAAGTGTGATGCTCATTAGTACCTCCTGGTAGATGGGCCGGTTCGCCCAAGAGTATTACAAGGCGAGCGCGTCGGCAAGATCGCCAAGACACAGCCAAACTCGGTAGGCATATCCTGAGTCGGCATTATCGCCATTCGTTGGTCCTGAGCCTGTCGAGGGATACCCTACGCTATTTTCACGACTCCCGGCCCGGGCAACCCTGACTCTGACGCCGCTGTTTGGAACAACTCCACCATCCAGGGATGACAGGTAAACACGAGGACCTGGTTGGTCTGTGATAGCTCGATGAAGGCGCGGGCGGCGCGGAGAGCGCGATCTGGATCGAAGTTGATAAGCGCTTCATCGACTATGACTGGCAGAGTTTCACGCTGCTGCCCTGCCTCGCGTACAAGACCGAAGCGGAGCGAGAGGAACAGCTGCTCGCGGGTGCCGCGGCTGAGCTGATTGGGCTGCCTCGGGTTCCCAGTGTGATCGGTGACATGAATCTCCGATGTGCCGAGTGGGGAGTACACCGTACGGTATCGGCCCGCAGTAATGCTTTGGAAAAATCTTTCGGACTCTCGGATCACGCCGGGCTGCCGCTCACGCTCGAACTTGGCCTGAGCCTCTTTCAGCAGGTTCTCAGCCAGCGTGAGGACGGTCCATTCATGGGCGTAGCCTCGCATTTCTTCGACCAGGCGGAGTCGTTCGGCTCGGAGTCTCGATGAGTCTTCCTCGCTGAGGAGGCCGGAGAGCGTGTTATCGACCGTCGTCCGCTCGCTCACCATGGACT
>JAAXHZ010000398.1 GCA_012270625.1 Dehalococcoidia bacterium
CTCCACATAGATGGATTCGGACACTTCGCCGATCGCGAGTTCGGCCCGTTCGACGAGCCGGTTACAGTGCTATATGGACCCAATGAGGCCGGCAAGACCACACTACTGGAGTTTCTGCGCACCATCTTGTTCGGCTTCCGTGATGGTCGCAGTCGTCGCAACCTGTACGAGCCCCTCGCCGGCGGCGGACACGGCGGTAGCCTGACCATACTGGGTGACAGTGGCGAGTCGGTCATAGTGCGCCGTATGCAGGGTTCGGGTGGCGGGCGTGTGACGCTGACCGCCGCCACCGGGGAGCCAATTCCTGAATCTGACTTGCCGAGGCTGCTCGGCAACCACAACCGCAGTTCATTCGAGAAAATATTCGCGTTCACCATAGATGAGCTTCACGACGACGCGCTGCTGAACGACGAAACTGTCAACAGTCAGATATACAGCGCGGGAATGGGCGCCAGTAATCTGTCCAGCGCCTTTGATGCGCTCGACCGACAGAAGCGGAATCTGTTTCTCGTCGGTGGCAGCCTGCACAAGATCTACAACGTCGCCGGAGAGTTGGATAAAGTTAACTCTGCTCTCAAGGAGGTCGCCAACAATTCGGCAGAGTACAGCAGGGAGACCACTCACCTCGAACAGGTCGAGCGCGGCCTATCCGAGCTGAGAGAGCGTCGTCTCGAAGTGGAGTCAGCGGTACGTCATCAACAGGACCTTCAACGAGCTTGGGACGTCTGGAACGACTTCGCTATCGCCCAGAGACGGCTCGAAGACCTGCCGCAAATCGTGGACTTCCCCACCAACGGTGTCAGCCACCTCGAGACCCTGAGCGCTCGTGCCGATGACGCGCGCGCAGCGATGGAGGAGGCGCTGGCGCAAGTCAGCAGACTCCAAGAAGATGCCGCGCAGCCTATTGAGCACGAGTCGATCCTCGATAGTTCAGACGCTATCCGAGACCTCCAGCGCCGTCGCGCCGCGTTCGATCAGTCAGTCAAGGACGTGCCGGAACGGCAGGCCGAGCTTGCTTCCATGCGGGTGGCGCTGAACGATACGCTCTCGGACCTGGGGCCGGACTGGGACGCCGAGCGTCTGACGAAGTTCGATCTATCGCTCGTAGTACGCGAAGAGGTCTCGACCTATGGTAACCGCCTGCGCGTCGCGCGTGATGAGGTCAGCCGAGCCAAGTCCGTGCTGGAAGCGTCGGAGGCTTCCGTGGAGGAGGCATCCCAAGCCGCCGAACGCGCTCGGACCGCTCTGGGCAACTTACCCGAGCCCGATCTCAGCGAGTCTGACCTCCGCGACCGCCGAAATGTCCTGCGCCGAGCCAGGGTCGCCCTCGACGAACGGAACCGATATACCGACCGTCTTGCCGACCTCCGCGCCCAGCTCGATGACCAGCCCGCCGCGTCATCCCAGCGCATCTACACCCCACGCTTCGGCGCAGTTGTCCTGGCCGGCGTCGGCCTCACCCTCACCACCTTTGCTCTGTTCCAGGGAGCGGAGGCTGCCATCATTGGAGTCCCTGCCGGACTCATACTGCTTGGTGTCGCATGGTATCTCTTCCGCAGGAGCCCAGCTGCACGGCCAGCCTCTGCCCACGTCGGCACGCACGTAAGCCGACAGATCGAAGAACAGGAGCGACGAATCTCTGAGATCGATGCACAGCTCGACCGTGAGGCCCAGATTCTCGGACTCGAACGTATAGACATGGACGCACTTATCGTCTCTGAGGACTCGCTCGATCTCGAACAGGAGCGCCTCAATGAATGGAGCCGATTGAGTGCTGGGCTGCAAGACGCCCGCGAACTCTTAGACCAGAGGACCTCCCGCCGCGATGAGTCGTCCGTCGCGGTCGAAGCAGTCTGCGATGCCCTCGAATCCGCCGAGAGTGACTGGCGCCGGTGGCTCGAGCAGCGTGGACTGATGGCATCGTTCTCACCCCAGAACATTGAAGTCCTCAGGGGACTGGTCGATCACGGGCGCACACGACACGCCGATGTCATTGCCATGAAGAACAGAATAGCGGCAATACAGACCGACATCGGGGAGTTCTTGGACATTCTTGTGCCTTTGGCTGTGGTGCACGGTTTCTCTCTCGATTCCGGCGATCACGCGAGGGCTGCTGCAGTTGCCGACGACCTGATCGAGCTGCACGCAGATGTATCTGAGAAGTCGCGCGTGAGGGCGGCAGCCGCTGTCGGTCTGCGAGAGGCGCGCGCGAACCTCGCCGAACGCGAGCAACACCTGCAAGGAGTCGAGGAGGAGATCAACGCACTGCTAAAATCCGCCGTCGCCGCGGATGTGGACGACTTTCAGAGACGTTCTGAGATTTATGACGAACGTGAGAATCTACGGACTAAAATCGCCTCCGCGCTCGACCATCTCCAACGGATCAGCGGCCCGGGCGATGCACTCGACGCACTGCAAGGCGACCTGGCAGTGACTAATCCATTAACCATCGCCGACCAGATACGCAGAAGCGAGATAGATCTCGAGGAAATCAGTGAACAGATCGAGTCCATGGTGAGCGAGCGGACGACG
>JAAXHZ010000399.1 GCA_012270625.1 Dehalococcoidia bacterium
GTCTTCAGCAGATCCACGGACTCCTCGGACGGATCGACCACTGTCACGTGCCTGGAGCGCGTTGCCAGCGGCAGGGCCAGGCGACCCGCGCCGCCACCGACGTCCAGCACCTCGGTGTCCTCCCCAACGAACTCGAACAGCCTGTTGACCACCGGATCGTCAGTTCGGTACGGGTCCTGGGGCTTGGATGCGTACACAGGACGGCCGTGGCCATGGCCGTGCCCGCCACCTCGCCTCGCCTCCATCTCACGGTCATGTTTCAGTATCTGCTCGCGCCAGGCTTCAATCGCCGAGTCCATTGTCGTCACCTCCAAGTTGCTGGCATGCACAGCCTGGTGACACTATGCGCCATCATGGTGATCACTATCTCTCGATTCCTTTTCTTTTTGATAGTCCATCTCAATATATAGCCGGAAAAACACGCTCGCAATAGACGGACGGGGCGTGTCCGTCTTCAGATGGCCCGTTCCCACTGAGCTAGCTTGGTCTGAGCGACCCATCCGGCTGGAGAATGTGTAGGCGTGTACAGTGATCACATGAATACACGGTGCCATCACTTCCAATATCTGGTCGGTCCACCAAAAAGAAATGCCGCTTAAAGGATCCTGGCCTGCCAGCACACCCTACACCATGACACTTTGCGATTATCACTTTCATGAATAGGCTTACTGCCAAGGACCTCCACCCTTCTGCGAGAGGCCCAGATCGGTCAGTTGATAGGAGTGTCGAATAGTTCCCAATATAACAGCGATAGTGTGAAACTGCTCAGCCCCTGTCCCGGCCGCTCATCCACGCCAACGCGACACCACCGATGAGCCCGAATAGGTGACCCTCCCACGAGACGAACCTGTCCAGCGGCAGTATCCCGAAGATCAGCCCGCCGTAGAAGACCGCCACAGCCACAGCTACCAGGACCGACGTTAGGCTCCGCTCGAAGAAGCCGCGCGCAACGAGGTAGCCGAAGTAGCCGAACACCAGACCGCTGGCGCCAATGTGGACCCCGTCTCGTCCCGCCAGCCAGACGCCGCTGCCCGCGATCAGCACGATGAACACCGAGACTGCAAGCAGCGTTCCCGCGCCCCGCATTGAAACGAGACCACCCAGCACCAGCAGCGGGCCGGTGTTAGACAGCAAGTGGACAAAGCCATCGTGTACGAATACGTGAAGGGGTATTCCCAATACGCTCGCGGTGTCGCGAGGTACGACTCCAAACTGCTGGAAGTCAAAGCCTGCTAGGCGATCGAGTATAGTGATAATCCAAAGTACAGCGACAAACCCTGCAAGCCAGACGAACCCGCGCATTCAGACTACCCGTCTCGTCTCAGATTGCTGAGAGCCTCTCTCGACTCTCGCAGTCCGCTGAATCGCAGCCTCAGCAGCCCCTTCATGTCTTCGATGGCAGTGCTGACGATTTTCACCCTGCTGTCAGGGTCGTCCACCCAGCGTACCGGAATCTCGCGCACGCTGTACCCATTCTTCTCGCATAGGATGAGAAGCTCCGTGTCGAAGAACCATCCGGTGTCCTTGACGATGGGCAGCACCTGCTCCGCCACTCGACGGCTCACTGCCTTGAACCCGCACTGGGCATCTGCGAACCCAGTGAGAAACATGCTCCTGAAGATGAGGCTGTAGCATCGTGAAATGAGCTCGCGCTTGGGAGATCGACCGATGACCTCTGCCCCACGCTTGAGCCGCGAGCCGAAGGCGACGTCGTATCCGTCGCGCGCGATCGCGTCCACCATCGTCGGGAGCGCGACGAGATCGGTCGCGAGGTCCATGTCCATGTATGCCATCACGTCGGCGTCGCTCTGAGTCCAGGCGTGCTTGAGGGCGCGCCCTCTTCCCCGCTGCTCGAGCCGGAGGTACTGCACCGCGCTCGACTGCTCGGCCAGTCGGCGTCCGATCTCCTGGGTTGCGTCCGTGGAGCCGTTGTCGGCGATGACGATCTGCCAGTCGTAGCCAGACATGTGCGAGGTCATGAACTCGGAGAGCGTATCGACGGTGTCCGCCAGAATCCTCTCTTCGTTGAGTCCGGGTATTACGACATCTAGGGTAGTCATAGTCTTGTGGTCACTGGTCAGCGGAATGAGTAAACCAGGGCTTGCCGCCCACCCATTTACGGGTGCAGGGCGAGCCCTGCTCGTTGTGTCCGGGTATTACGACATCTAGGGTAGTCATAGTCTCGTGGTTACTGGTCAACGGAATGAGTAATCCCGGGCTTGCTGCCCGCCCATTTACGGGTGCAGGGCGAGCCCTGCCTCAGTGCCTGAAGTGACGGGTGCCGGTCGTGACCATCGCGACGCCCAGACGGTTCGCGGCCTCGATGCACTCGTCATCGCGGATCGATCCTCCAGGCTGCGCTATCGCGGTTACCCCGCCCTCGGCAGCCATCTCGATATTGTCAGGGAACGGGAAGAAGGCGTCCGAAGCCAGAACCGAGCCTTTGGACTTGTCACCAGCGATGCGTAGCGCCAGATGGACGCTCGTCACGCGGTTTGGCTGCCCGGCTCCCATACCGACTAGTGTGCTGTCTTTCGCCAACACGATGGTGTTGGACTTGATGTGCTTCGCCGCCTTCCAGGCGAAGGCCAAGTCGCGAAGCTGATCACCGGTCGGACTGCGCTCGGTGACCACCTCCCAGGCTGAAGCGTCCTCGCCTATGTCATCGGCCGCCTGGACCAGCGCCCCACCGGTGACCGGCCTCAAGTCGAGATGAGTCGCATGACCTCTCTCCGGGGCGATCCGCAGTATCCGAGTCCGGCGTCGGCGTCTGAGAACTCTGAGCGCGTCCTCCTCGTAATCCGGCGCGACGATTATGTCGTACAGCACACCGCGCATCGCGTCGGCTGTGGCCTTGGTCACAGGCCGGTTGAAGCCTACGATCCCGCCATATGCCGAGATCGAATCGCCCTCGAACGCGCGCTGATACGCGGTCGGCTGGTCGGAGTGGACAGCCAGGCCGCAGGGATTCGTATGCTTAATGACCGTGACGGCAGGCTCTGAAAAGTCCGAGACTACTCGCCACGCGGCGTCGGCGTCCAGGTAGTTCGTGTAGGACATGTCGATGCCGTGAAGCTTTTCCGCCCTCACTATGCCGCCTGAGGATAGAGAGGAGGCGTAGAGAGTAGCTTTCTG
>JAAXHZ010000400.1 GCA_012270625.1 Dehalococcoidia bacterium
CCGGTGCCATGAGTGCTCGAAGTGTCTATCCTCTCCGACGTATATGTGAAGAAGTCTGAGCCGTCGTACAGTATGTCGGTGGCCGGCCCTTCGAGGTGACCGCCCTTCACGACAGCGTTCCGCGCGCCACACTCCTCTACCAGCATCTTTGCGGCTTCCTTGAGATCATCAACGCTGCTGATCTCAAGTCCTGTGAGCGCCTCCGCCTCTCGGCTGTTAGGAGTCACCACGGTCGCCATGGGGACCAGAACGTCCCGCATGGCTTCGACAGCGTCTTCCCGGAGCAGTCTGTTGCCGCTCGTGGCTACCATCACCGGGTCAATGACGACTGTTGTGAGATTGTGGTGGACCAGCCTCTCAGCGACTGTTTCTATAATGGCATGGCTGGAAAGCATACCCGTCTTGACCGCGTCGGCGCCGATGTCAGCCACTATCGCGTCGATCTGGTCCTCGATGAGCGATTCCGGCATCTCAAGCACGTTTGTCACGGCAACCGTATTCTGCGCGGTGATAGTCGTAATCGCAGAGGTTCCGAAGACGCCAAGCGCCGCGAATGTCTTTAGGTCGGCTTGGATTCCGGCGCCTCCCCCTGAATCCGACCCCGCGATTGTCATTGCCCTATATACGTGTGGTGTGGTCATTTTGGTCACTTCCGTTGGCGGGATGGGTTGCGACTCTTCTTCAAGATGAGATCTTGCAGCGTCCTCACGCTGGAGCCTGACACGCCCATCCGACGCCGCTTACGCCGCTTGCTCTCGCGCCGTTCCCCTTTCGTCTGTCGGTCATGTTCCTCCATTGTATTCTTCCCCAGGGACTTGCGACTCCTGTCACCGCTGATTGGCGTCGCTACATGCTAGCATTTCCATGAGACGCGGGCATGATCTAGTTCCACTCTGAAGTTATGAAATCGGAATTTTAGCCTTCACTACCGTGCCATTGCCAGGAGAGCTGATGATGTCCACGTCACCACGCAGCAGCCGCGCACGCTGTCTCATACCCGTCAGACCAAAGCCTCCCCGGCCACCTCCGATCCGAATGCCCTCGGGATCGAATCCGACCCCGTCGTCGCTTACGGTCAGCGTGACCGTGTCGAGCTCGAAGTCCAGCGTTACCCGTACCTCGTTCGCATCTGCGTACTTGCGGGTGTTGGTCAGCGACTCTTGGCAGATTCGCAGCATCGCCGCCTGTGTGGCCGCCGTAAGCTCCCGGCGCGCGCCAAGTAGAGTGAATTCAGCGCTTCCGCTAATGGTTGCGGCGAACCGCTGGACCTCGTCCGCAATGATGACATCGAGGGGATTTCTCTCCAGGACCTCTGGAAGCAGATTCCACACCGACCGTCTGGCTTCGGCGAGACACTCTCTCGCAATTCCCTTAGCCACGCTGATGTGTTCCCGCAGTCGGTCTGGGTCTTCTTCCATCGAGTCCTCGCCCGCCTCGAGCTGGATAACGATACCGGTAAAGCCCTGCGCCAGCGTGTCGTGGATCTCCCTCGCCATGCGGTTCCGCTCTTCCAGCACCGCCATGTCGCGTGTCTCGTCGAATATCCGGGCATTTTCTATGGCGACCGCCAGCTGGTTGGCCAGGGTCTGCGCGATCAGCATGTCGATGTCGTCGAAACCGTCCTTTTCCTCGGAGTACAGATCCAGAACGCCCACTACCACGTCGCCCTGCTTTATCGGCATCGCGAGCTCTGACTGGACGTGCACGCTCTCAAGTCCGAGGTCCGAGTAGAAAAGGTCACTTGACACGTCCCCGGTTATCCAGGGAAGTCCTGTGCCCGCAACATGTCCGACGATTCCTTCCCCTCCTACGCTCATTCGCGTTCCACGCATGGGCAGGTTATCGTCGCTGGAATCTACGGCCTGAAGCACGATCGCCTGTTCACTTTCGTCCACCAGGAAGACGCCCACGATGTGATACCCGAACGTCTCACGCACCAGCTGAACGACGTGGGGGAGCAGTTCGCTCAGGGTCAGGACAGCGCTCACGTTCAGAGCCACCGCGTTAATGGCTGCCATCTGCTCGTTTCTCCGCCGCTCCAGCTCGAAAATCCGCGCATTCTCGAGGGCGATGCCTATCTCCTGCGCTAATGCCTGAAGCACCACCTGGTCCGCCTCATCGAAAGCGTTCAGACTTCGGCTTCGTGAGTGCAGCACGCCTAGCGCATGACCTCCAGCCGATACCTGGACGGTCACAGACGATCTGGCGGATGAATTCTCTTGAAGAGGGATGTAGCGGGGTTCGGCCGAGACGTCAGGGACTATGATCGGCTTGCCCGTGGCAGCCACCAGACCGGTTATCCCCTGCCTGTCGCTGCCGTTGTCGAGCGAACGCCGTACAGGAGCTTGAAGCTGCGGATTCGCCTTCGGTGAAAACACAAGCTCGTCGTCCTCGATTATGCCCAGCGCTGTGGTCTCATATCCCAGCGCTGTAGCTCCAATCTCACCAATGCTCGTGAGAAGCTCGTCTGGGTCCCGGATAGAGGTGAGTCTGCGTCCCACTTCTCCAACTTTCCGAAACTGCTCCGCGCGCCGTTGCTCATGAGCAAAGAACTGTTGAATCTGCTCATATAGCTGTGAATTGGCTACCGCTCCCCCAATCTGTGCCGATACCTTCTCAGCAGCTTCCAGGTCTCGTTCTCCGTACGCCTGCTCGGATCGAGAGCCGATCCACAGCACAGCTATAGCCTGGTTGTTGGAGATCAGTGGAACTGCCAGGAAAGAGCGAAGCCCGTTCCGCCACACCGGTAGCAGCCCGGGGTACTTTTCGATCGCCTCCGCCTCTGTCTTGGGCTGGTAGAGTACCGGACAACGGGTGAGGAATGCCTCAGCAGTAGCCGTCCCTTCCATGGAATAGAGCTGGTTCAGGCGACGTTCTGGTATTGACATGCCGGCCATGTATGCCACGCTGAACTCATTCTCATCGGGATCGACGTTCATGATGGCGACCATGTCCGACGGAATCAGCCGCTTTGTCTGCTCTGCGAATCGGTCATAGACCAGGCTGATGTCCAGAGATGAGCCGACAATCCTGCCGATCTCAGCCATTACCGCGTTCTCTTCGGCGGCAGCTCTGAACCGTTCCTCTGATTCGGCCAACTCGCTGGTTCGTGTCGCGACCCGCTCTTCCAGCTCGGCATAGTAAGCCTTCAGCGCCTGCGCCATCAGGTTGAACTGCTGTGCCAATTCCTGGACTTCATCGCCCGTATTGGCCTGTATGGTGTAGTCGAAGTCGCCGCTGGCGATCCGCTGCGCGCCTGCGTTCAGCTCCCTTATTGGCCTGAGCGCCCTGCCAATAGAGAACCATATGCCTCCAATCGCCAGAGTTGCTCCTAGCACGAGAAGACCCAAGACCATCAGGCTTGAATTCAGGATCGGTCGCTCCACATCCGACCAGCGTTGATGAGTGATCACACCCCAATCGGTTCCCGGCACTGGCGAGAACGCGGAGATCACACGTTCCCCGGTTGGCGCCGTCGATAAGTTGGCGCCGCTTGCTCCTTCTGTCACCTTGACAACAGGTGGATACTCCGTGAAGTCCTGCCCAATCAGATCGGTTCTGCTGTGGAAGATGGACCGTCCTGTTCCATCCACGAGGTATGTAAGGCTCTCGGTTCCGGATGTTATGTGCAGGGAGTCCCAAAGAACGGCGCTCATCAGCGCACCGTCCAAGGCCCCTGTTCCAGAGACTACGCCGATGAATTCCTGTTCATCATTCAAGACGGGCACCGAGAAACGAACCGCGTAGCGCCCACTTGTCGGTTCAGTGAAAACGTCCGAATAGCCGGGAGCTAGAGATGTCCGCATTTCGTCGATCGTAGAGTAGCGCGGGAGTTCGGAAGCATCCCCGCCGAGGCTGTCCCATATCGGGATGCCATTCTGATCGTACAGCGTGACTCCACCGTCGAACGACTGCAAGTATCCTCTGGACAGCGCCACCGACAACCGACTTGTGACCGTGTCTAACGCTCGGACATCAGAGTTGCCCGCAACGGTCTCTAAGATTCTGGTATGGCGCACCAGCGCGTCACTCAACTGGTGGGCGGTCAGTCTCGCCAGCTGCGAATCACGCTCCTCCACCATCGTCAGCACCGTTGCGCCGTATTGGTAGAGGGCTATGATCGCCACGATAATTAAGATCACTGAACCGGGAATGAGCGCGGCCAGCAATACCTTTGCCTGTAGGTTTCTCAGAAAAGACATTGCCCAGCACCTCCAAGCTAACTGGGTGAGGCATGTCCTTTCATACTACTACGGTCGCTGACGCCGTCAACTTCAAATGCATGTGAGGGGGGGGTCTTCGGCTGTTTGAGAGACAGGCAGGCCCCGCATTCACGCGGGGCCTGCCTGTCTCTACATCCTGTCGTTCGGCTGGACCCCGATATCCTCCGACGCCTTCTCGATCATGGCCTTCAGGTCTGCCATGTGACTGCTGTCACGCCACCTGCCTCCACCATCGAATTTGAAACGCTTGCCGCCCCGGAAGAAGTGCTTGCCCTCCCTGGGACGTTCGCCCTGATGAACCATCTTCACTTCTCCATCGACATCGATGACCAGCGTGTCGTCATCGGTATTCAATGCTCCGAGGTCTCCGTTGCGATTCATCATAACCTTCGTGTCATCGGTGATAGTGTAGTCGATGGGATCACTCCCATCCCTCGGACTGAGCGTGAAGGCGCCTGCCGTGGTATCTATATTCGAGAGCGTGCCAGCGACTGCCCGATAGATGCTGAAGCTGCCGTCCTCGTTCTCTAATACGGTCCGGCTGTGTACGACTCGACCACCTAAATCTGCGAAAGCGCCCAACTTCCCCTTGCCGAGACGCGGGAAACTGAACTCGGATGACGGATACTTCTTGCTCGATCTGTACGCTCTTAATGAATGTGACAGTGTGTCGCGTTCGCCCACTGTGACGTCCACCGTCTGGCTGGCGCCGTCTCTGACAATCGTGAGCGTGATCGTCGCGCCAGAACCCGCTTCCGCTATCGCATCGACCAAATCGCCTGTGCCGTCAATTGTGGCGCCATCGACCGCGGTTATCACATCCCCGGACATCAGCACGCCATCTGAAGGACTGTCTTCTTGTACGCGGACTACCTCTACCGAGCCGTCCTCGTTCTCGAAGATGGCAACGCCGATGTACGGTTCCGCGTTATCGGAATCTTCTTCGTCTTCATCTGAAGCCTGCAGCTGACCCAACTGGTCTGGCCGGGTAACTTGCGACGGTGTTTCTACGTCGGCGCTGAGTCGTTCCTGCGTCTCCTGACCTTCATCCATGTCATGTGTAGATGCTTGAGTAGAGAATGGATTGAATGCTATGACCGAGATCAGCGCGAGGCCCGCTAGAGCCATGAGCCCGGCCACTCCTACGGTTTTGACGCTCATGTCGGGATTCTCCTGTTCCTTAATTGACGGAATGTTCCATTTGAGCCTGCTCGCGTACTACAACGCACGCATTGGCAAACAGTTAGCCCACCATCGGGGTGATCGCTCAGTTGACAAGTGTCGCCAGTGTTGAGAACCTTTCACCGACAGCCGACTTACAGAACGAGAATCCCATGACTACGAAGGAGCTGACTCGTGCCTACTGTCACCCTCGATATCGAAGACCCTGCTGTGCTCGCCGACCTTGGCACTGCGTGGCGGTTCGGCCCAGGATGGGAGCCTGGCGAGCTCAATGAGGGTTTGGTCTCCCAAGCGTCTGACAGTCCGGCGCGTCTGGCGGAATACGATGACTCCTCTTGGGAGGTCATAGACGATGTGGAAGCTGGGGGTAAGAGCAAGCCGTCCGGCAGGCCAGAGCACCCCGGCATTAGGAAGAAGCGCTCTGAAGGTCTCACGTTCGGCTGGTACAGGATCGCCGTGTCGCTGCCTGAAACGGTTGGCGACTTCCAGGTCGAAGGCTCGACCGTCTGGTTCGAGACCAGCATCGACGACTACGGGGAGATCTGGATCGATGGCGAGTGGGATAGAGACGCGGGCGCGGTCAATGGTTTCAACGTCACAAACAGAGTGAAGGTCACTGACGACGCCAGACCGGGGGCAACTCACGTCATCGCGTGTCTCTGTGTCAATGGCCCGCTGGCCCGACCTGGCGGAGGCATCTTCATGCGCTACGCCCACCTGGACTTCGAGAGATGACGACTCGCTGGCGAAGACTGCCGCTGTTTCCACTCAATACGGTGTTGTTCCCCAATGCCTCGCTCCCCCTTCAGATATTCGAGGAGCGCTACAAGCTCATGCTGAGAGAGTGCATGGAGTCCGACAACAGATTCGGCGTTGCCCTCATCCGCGAAGGGCCGGAGGTCGGCGGTCCGGCGATTCCCCACGAAATCGGGACAGTCGCGCACATAACCCAAGTGAACAGGATCGACGGCGATCGTTTTTTCGTATCCGCCGTCGGTGTACAGCGATTCAGAGTACTTACCTTAACGCAGCGCGAACCGTTCGTCACCGCTGAGGTGGAGCTCCTCGAGGAGACCGGCCCCACTTTGGAGTCGTCAGATGAGCTGGTCCGCGACGCGACTGATGTATTCTCCAGATACGCCCAGGCATCCGTTGGTATATCGGGAGGGTGGGTCAGCAGGACGCGCGTTCCGTCCGATCCAGAGGCGCTGTCATACCACATAGCCAACTCGATTCAGATGGACGTTGGGGAGAAGCAGCGGCTGCTGGAGCACGATTCTGCCGCCAGCAGGTTAACGGCGGAAGTCGAGCTGCTGGAGCAAGCCTACGCAGGTCTGCGCCGGCAAATGACCTGGGAGATGATGAACCGCTTCAGTCGTCAGTAGCAGCCTTCGATACGCTGTTGGCGCGCATCTACCTCTGTCACCAGCACTGCGCTCCCTGTGTAGCGCTAGCCAGCTACAACCTCTGACAGAAATCCTGAGATGGCGCATCTGGGAACAGGTCTGGATGTAAAATACGCGCCAGCGCCTCAAGGCCGTCAACTAGCCTTGGCCCGCTGCGACTGAACAGCGCTCCGGAATCCACGACGTAAGCGAGCCCCTTCTCGAACGCGCGAAGATCCTCCCAGCGGGATCTGTCGGGCAGGATATCGAACTCTGCCTTAGCCTGCGCGACGCCCATGCCGCACGGCATCAATACGACTACGTCTGGGTCGGCATCAGCTACACGGTCAAAGTCGAGGCGAGGCGATGGCGCGCCCGGCTCCACCAGGACATCGACACCTCCCGCGATCTGTACCATCTCCGGTATCCAGTGACCGGCGGCGATCACAGGACTCATCCACTCGATGCAGACGACTCTCGGTCGCCGTTCCGCGCTCGACACCGCTCGCCGGACAGCATCGATCCTTGCTCGCAGATTGAAGACGGCGACGTGCGCGACCGACTGTGTACCCGTATGCTGGCCCAGGGTCTTGATGTCTTCAAGAACGTCATCTACGCCATGCGGGTCCAGCGACAACACAGTGGGCGAGACATCCAGACGATTCGCGGCTTCCTGCACGTCTTCGAACGATACAGCGCACACCTCACACAGCCGCTGGGTTATCACGAGATCCGGTTTCGCATCTGCCAGAACATTCTCATCCACCGCGTATATGTTCTCGCCTCGCATCATCATGTCGGTGACCGCCGCGTCGATCTCCTGGCTCGTCATCGAGGATGAGTCGAAGCGACTCCGGACTACCTTCGGCTTGCCGGATGCGTCGCTGGGGTAGTCACACTCATGGCTCACCCC
>JAAXHZ010000401.1 GCA_012270625.1 Dehalococcoidia bacterium
ACATATGTTTGCCTACCCTTGTAAGCCCCGAGGGAGAGGAGGCCTGTTTTCCTTTCACCCAACCCGTTTTCGGAAAACGAAAAGACCCTGCCGAATCGGGCGACCATGATGCGGGAGATTACACTAAATTGCGACAGTTGCCAATTCCGACGTAGCGTCCCGCTACTCTGCCACGGTGACACTAACCGGCTTGACGCCATTTACCATGTAGCCGAGCCGGTTCCAACGCGACTTCATGGGCTGAACGTTGCCCAGAACGTCAATCGCGCGAGACATCAGGCTGTAGCTACCTGGGGCAGCAGGATTCCAGGAGTAGTGCCACTTCTGCCAAGCGTACTGCTCGGACGGGCCAACGATGTCGGCCGGTTCCCAGGTCACGCCATCGTCTGAGCTGAAATCGACCCGCGCTATGCGCTCCTGGCCGGACCACGCCATGCCGGTCACGCACACCTGCCCCATCGACACTGTCGCGCCCTCGGTCGGCCTGCCGATAAGGGACTTGACTCCTATGGTAGTAAGCGGCACAGTCTGGCCGATCTCATCCTCAATAACGTACTTGTGTCCCTGGAAGTATCCTGAATAGCCAGAGTCGAGAACCGTCAGTCGCCTCAGCCACTTTACGGATGCCATGCCGTACCAGCCGGGCACTATGAGTCTAAGCGGATGGCCATGCTCTTTTGGAAGCTCCTGCCCATTCATCTCGTAGGCGAGCAGGGTGTCCGGGTGCAGCGCGACGTCAATCGGCAGGCTGCGAGTATATGGCATCTCGGATGCGCCGGGCTCTGGTCTGCCGACGTCGTGACCTTCGAAGAGTACGTCGCTCGCGCCGGGCCTGATTCCAGCAGACTTCAGCACGTCGCTGAGTCTGACGCCCGCCCAGTACGCCGTGCTTACCGCGCCGCTTTGGAACTGGTTGCCCGGCGCCGGGGGATCGAGATCGCTGCGATTGTTACCCGCGCACTCCATCGTTACAGGCAGGGTAACTCTTGGCAGCTGCTTGAGCTGCTGGAGGGTGAACCGGCGCTCTCGGGATACGAGGCCGTCGATGCTGAGTCTCCAAGTGGAGCAGCGGATGTCAGGTATGGGGAAGTGGTTTCTGACGTAGAAGAGGGGATTGGGAGTGAGCCAAGCGTCCAGTGCGCGTTGGGGGGTTTCCCCTATATGCGGCTCATGCTCGATCGTTACAAGATTCATCGTGTTACCTGGCCGGACCTGCGTGCTTGGGGGCGTCACGCCTAGCCCAGCCCCGATACATGTGCAATTACACATCATCTTGACCTCCGTGGATTGCGAATTCCGCCTACGGCTGGCTGTTTCGCCTACTCTACTTCAAGAGAAGTGGAAGTGCAAGGAGAAGCTCGTGGCGGAAGCTGTATCAATTTAGTCGGTGGACTCCGTGTAAGACACCCAACCACCACTGGATTGCCGAGCGGCGAGCCACTTCGTGGGTTCCGGCTTTCGCCGGAATGACGGGACCGGCTGTTAAAGCTCAGGAAAGTGGTGCACCGACTAAATTGATACAGGCTCCTCGTGGCAGTCCGGCGGGATGGGACGTCCAGTGAATCATAGCTAGCTCCGTCGAACTGACTTTGGACTCCTAGCAGGTTGAACGCCCGGAATGTTCTGCCGCTCCCAAGGAACTCTCCCCGATAGAAGTACTGAAGAGTCTTGAGACGCTGCTGTCCATCTATGACGTAGAGCTGCTCCGAATCGGGATCGGTTCCTATAAAAACCCCTGGAACAGGCAGGCTCAGAAGAAGGGACTCGACAAAACTGGATGCCAGTTTTATGTTCCAGATGTAGCTGCGTTGCCACTCAGGAATCAGGATGTCTTCCTGATCTAACCGCCTTACTATTCCAGCAACATCGAAATCCACACCAAAACTGGTGATGTCGTACCTCACCTGCGGCGTTTCATCGGTTTCTTCCGATTCGTCGTGGATGGGGTCGTCCGCGGCGGCAAGCAGGGTCTCGTCGATCTGTTCGGCTGGGTTAGTCATCGTCTCCTCAGAGCATGGGCGGGCAATCAATCGGATCGAGCCATTGACCACGATCTGAACTCTGAAGTCAATTATAGAACACGGGCACACTGACGTGTCCGAGTAAGTTCGCCATGGTTACACCACTCTTTGTGCTGGGAAGAGTATATGAGCGACGGACGTTCTTGTCCGAATCGGAGGGGCATTTTCGCTTTCACGGCAGTTGACCACTCCAGTAAAGTCCAATAGAATTGCACACTAAAAAGAACGATTGTTCGTCAACGGCAACTCAATTCCAGAGGACTACTCTCATATGTCAGAAGCACTCGCGCGCACTGCCGGAGATTACGAAGGGTACACGGCCATTGCTAATGGGGATCGGCTGCCTCCGTCGATTCTGGAATCGAGCGAGATGTACCGAACTCCGCTGCCAATCCACTTTGACCGAACCTGCGGTTGCAAGCTCAATCACATCAACTGCTTGACTGCCAAAGAGTGGCTCAAGAGCCAACTGGGAGTCTGGCAGTTCAACTATGAGGGGAGGGACATCCGAGACAAGGGTGTCCACCCTGCAACATTCCCAATATCGCTTGCGCGTAAAGTGATTGAGTTATTCACACACGAGGGAGAGCTTGTGCTGGACCCGTTCGTCGGCAGCGGGACCACGTTGCTTGCCGCCCAGGATACGAACAGGAACGCCATAGGGTTCGATCTTTTGAAGCAGTATGTTGACCTATGTGACGAGCGACTTCGGCAGAAGAGTCTGTTTCAGAACTCTGAACAGGTGAGTATTCAAGATGATGCCAGAAATATAGGCAGGTACTTGTCCGACGAATCTGTGAGCCTAATCTGGACGTCGCCTCCCTATGCGAATCTGCTCAACCGGAAGCGCAAAAACAAGTCTAGGAGAGACCGGAAGAACGGCCAACTCGGCAAAGTGGAGCAGTATTCCCAAGACCCCAGAGACTTGGGGACTATGCCGCTCGATACCTACACCGCAGCGATGGGGGACATCTACGAGTCCATGCTGCCGTTGTTGCGCCCGAAAGGCCACTGCGTAATCAACGTCCCCGACATGTGGTGGGAAAACCAGCGGATCACAATTCATGTCGCCTTGATTGAGGAGCTCCGCAGGCGTGGCTACGAACTCCGAAACACTATCATATGGGACCGGACGAACATAGTGAATCGCATCGGCATCTTCGGCTGGCCGAGCAACTACATTACCATGGGTACTACTTTCGAATATATTCTCGATTTCTGGAGGCCGCCATCATCATGAACGATACTCGCGCCAGAATTCGACGGATGATGCAACAGCTTCGCCAGAGAAGTGGACTGCCATCATCATCGGCCATCGTCTCCGAGACCTTCGAGCGACTTGGCTACGACCAAGATGTTATGACTAGGAACGACATACTGTCGAATTTCAGTGAGTATCTCAAGATGATGTTTATAGAGACCCTTCCAACGTTAGAGGAGTACGAAGAACGTACATATGCTGAGGGTATTCCCCGCGCCTTGATGTGGGAGTACCCTGAGATCACGAGTGATGCTGAGGATGTGGCGATGCGTCTGGGGTTCCGTGAGGGTGTTGCGCACCTGTTTCAGCATATGTATCCAATGTTGCGGAGGGCATTCCAGAGCGTAGATCAGAGCCGCAAAGCAAGGGGCGGGAAAGACTTCGAGTTGCAGATCGAAGGCCTTTTGAATCTGGCTCAGGTCCCGTTCACAAGGCAAGACATTAGAAGTAGGACCGATCTCATATTGCCCAGCAGAGAGGTGTTCGATGTGGACCGATCTGTGTCTATGGTCGTCTCTGTAAAACGCACGTTTCGAGAGCGCTGGAGAGAAGTGGTAGAAGAACTTAACAACTTGATGGCCCCCAACGTATTTCTGTTCACGGCTGAGGAACGTGTGTCGTCATCGGTAGTTCGGAGAGCGTGCAGAGAGCTAGGAATACACATCGTTGTGTGGGATGAAGTCAAGGCAGCCCAATACCCAAACGAGTCTCTAGTTCTAGGCTACACTCAGTGGGCAGACGATCGTCTCAAATTCCTGATGCGGGAATGGGACCGACGTCCTGCTATTCCATTCGCACTATGAAACGATTGCCCCTAGTCCATCAGCTGTCTCAGCCGTGGATCCAGCCTGTCACGCAGCCAGTCGCCCGTGAAGTTGAGCGACATTACAAGCAGGAAGATGGCGACGCCCGGTATCACGGTCGGCCACCAGGCGGTGGCGATGTAGCCCCTACCCTCGGATACCATGCTGCCCCAGGTCGGAGTTGGATGCGGCACGCCCGCGCCTAGGAAGCTGAGCGCGGCTTCGGCCAGAACGAGCGAGCCTACGCTGAGCGTGGCGATCACTACGGCGGTGTTGATGACACCGGGCAGTATGTGCCGGAGCAGGATCCGCGTCGTCGAGCACCCTGCCACGCGAGCCAGATCCACGAACGGCTGGTTCTTGACGACCAGCGTTTGGCTTCGTATGACCCTGACGAACGGGTTCCATGCTAGCGCGGCCATCAGGGCCAGCAGCAGAACGGTGCTCTGTCCAAACAGCAGCACGCACACCAGCGCCACCATCAGGAAAGGCAGCGCTTGCCAGATGTCCACTATCCTGGTAATGATTTCGTCGATCCAGCCGCCGGAGTATCCGCTGACGATGCCGAGCGTCGTGCCGGTTATGAAGCCGCTAACCAGAGCGATTCCGGCGACGACGAGCGATATGCGCGCGCCGAACAGCATTCGCGAATACACGTCCCGCCCGGTGTGATCCGTGCCAAGCATGTGTCCGGCTCTTGTCGCTTCCTGCGCCGGGTCTCCCGCACCCAGCCAGTCGCCTACGGGCGCCCACGGCGGCGGGATGTGCCGCGACCTGAGACCGGCGTCCTGCCCGCCATACGGGTCGTGAGTCGCCAGCACGGGCGCTAATATGCCACAGAATATCAGAGCGGCCAGCACGGTCAATGGAAGTACGGGCCAGCGACGCATGAATGTCCATGCCATTCGCAGCTGGCGGACTACGGGAGGGTAATCCGCCATGCCCAGCAGGTCGCGTTCTATCTGGGTCATCTGCATATTGGGGATTCCTACTCGTACCGGATGCGCGGGTCTATGAGCGCGTATGCGATGTCTGCCAGGAATGCGAAGAACACGTAGATCCCAATGAAGCAGAACACCGTGCCCGCCAGCAACGGCCAGTCGTTGTCATAGACAGCGCGGTTGAGTGCGACGATGCCGATGCCGGGCATGGAGAACACTATCTCCACCACCAGCGCGCCGTTTAGGTAGTCCGCCAGCAGCACGAACGCCGAGGTCAGCGGCGGAATGACCGCGTTCCGGAGACCGTGCTTCCAGATGATCGTCCACGGGCC
>JAAXHZ010000402.1 GCA_012270625.1 Dehalococcoidia bacterium
TGGTTGGACGCGGGAATTGTGTCGTTCTCGACGCTAGGGTACAGGACCGATCGTGAACACTGGGACGAGTGGTTCCCCGCTGATTGGATTTCCGAAAGTTTCCCAGGCCAGTTCAGGAACTGGTTCTACAGCCTGCTCACAATGGGCGCGATACTCAAGGAGACCGAGGCGTTCAAGCTTGTGTTCAGCTACGCGCTGATGCGCGACGAGAACGGCGAGGAGATGCACAAGTCCAAGGGCACGGCAATCTGGTTCGAGGATGCCGCAGAGACCATGGGCGTCGATGCCATGCGGTGGACGTTCGCCCGGCACAGCCCGGAGAACAACATCAACTTCGGGTTTGGAACAGCCGACGAGGTCCGACGCCGGTTCATCATACCTCTATGGAACGTTTACAGCTTCTTCGTGACGTACGCGAACATCGACCGGTTCGATCCTTCGATCGAGGCGCCTCCGGTGGCAGACCGGCCCGACCTAGACAGGTGGATTCTCTCCGAGCTTCACCAGCTGACGGCTCACGTCACTCAAAGCCTCGAGCGGTTCGAGCCTGACTCAGCCGCGAGGCGCGCCGAGGAGTTTATAGAGTCCCTCTCCAACTGGTACGTGAGACGGAGCCGGCGTCGATTCTGGAAGAGCGGGCTGGTCGGTGGCAATGGCACAGGGTCTGAGAGTGCGTCCGCAGAAGACCTCTCTGACAAGCTCTCAGCTTACGCGACTCTGTACGAGGTGCTGGTGACGCTTACTAGACTGCTCGCTCCTATTATCCCGTTCGTGACCGATGTGATGTACAGGAACCTCACCGGTGGCGGCGCATGTGAGAGTGTTCATCTCGACGACTATCCGGTCGCTGACATGTCCCTCGTCGATGATCGGTTGAACGAGGTCACCAGGCTCGCTCAACGTGTGTCGTCTATGGGTCGGGCTGCGCGCAGCAGGGCCCAGATCAAAGTCAGACAGCCGCTCCATGCGGTACTCGTGAAGACAAGGACCAAGAGCGAACGTGATCTCCTCGAAATGGCGACTCCACAGGTCCTCGACGAGCTGAACGTCAGAACCTTGACCACCGTCGACGGCGACAGAGACGTAGTCGAGTTTGTTGTACAGCCAAACCTTCCCCTGATTGGGCCTAAGTACGGACGCGAGACAGCCCAGGTCAGGCAGGCCCTGGAGTCAGCCGATCCAGTCGAAGTTGCCGCGCTGCACTCGGCTGGCAAACTCGTTGTCGTGAACGGCTACGAGCTTCAGCCTGAAGAGGTTCTCGTGACCACGAGAGACCTTGACGGCTTCAGCGTATCGTCTGACGGAGGTTACACCGTCGCCGTCTCGATAGAGGTGACTGCTGAGCTGCTGCTGGAAGGTCAGGCGAGGGAGCTGGTCCATCGGATTCAGAACATGCGCCGGGACGCGGGATTCGACATTGCGGACTACATAACCACGTACTACACGGGCAGCGATCTCGACAGCCTGATAGAAGCCCACGGGGAGTACATCAAGGACGAGACTCTGAGTGTCCAGCTCATCTGCGCGCCGCCGCCGCCGGATGCACATGTCGCTGAGCAGTCGTTTGACGGCTTGGTCGGCACGATCGGCGTGGTAAGAAGCACAACCTGACCTGGAGCGTTCCAAGGCCTTGACACAAGGCTAGCGCGTCGAAAGCGCATTCCGGGCGCAGCGTCTGACCCGCCGGGCGCAGCGCCCTACTTGGTCGTCCTCTGCAAGCCTGCCTGCCACACGTCGCGGTCCCTCAGCCGGACGTCGCAACACGCCTCCGATCGCCTCCTTTTGAGCCAAATGCGCCGCGTAATTCGCGACGTTTTTCGCGCGTCGAATGATTCCTTACTGACTATTTCTGCAACTTATTTCATGAACTGCGACGGATATACTTTGTGCATTGTTGCACAATGTTGACATCCCGTAATTTCGTTCATATCCTCAATAAGAGTCTTGACGCCAAAGCGCATGAGTCGGAGCGATTGACCAGTTGATTGACACCATCTTCCCACTCAGGGAGTGTGAGCTTTTCAAGGATCTCGAGGACGAAGAGTTGACTCGCGTTGCCATCATATCCGAGGAGATCGAATTGACCGAAGCAGCCCCACTCTTCTGTGAAGATCAGCCTGCTGAGCAGATATACATTGTTACTCAGGGCAAGATAGCCCTGCACAAGATGCTCGGAGCAAAATTCGGTCAGCCGTCCCGAAGATTCGCGACGGTGGCATTCTGTTCACCGGGTCAGATAGTGGGGTGGTCCGCGCTGGTCGAGCCTTACCGTTACACACTGTCGGCGACCGCTTGGGAGCCGTGCCAGCTACTGGGAATCAGCTCGGCGCTGCTTCGACGGGCAATGGAGCTGAATCCCGGAATCGGGTACAGGGTGATGAAGTGCCTTTCCGAGGTGATGGGGCGCAGGCTCCAACAGGTCACACAGTCGCTGACCATAGCCAGAGAAAGCCCTATACCCGAACGCAGGCGTTTCTAGAAACACGCGAGTCCGGACGCTAGCTGAAGTAACGAAAGGAGTCTGAGATGCTGCCAATCGTCCAGCTAAGACATGTCACCAGAAACGATGTTCAGCGGATTGCCAAATGGCTGTCCGATACCGAGGTATCGTCGCGATGGTTCGGTCACTACGCATGTGGAGATCCGGTCCACCGAGGATACGAGCCTGCGCTGATGTTGGCCGCGTCAACAGAGGACTGGGTAAGGGTTTTCGATCACGACAGACGCCGGTTGATCTTTTCGATCTACGCTGGTGAAGAGGGACACATCGGCGAGTGCCAAGCCGTTTTCGACTCTGGCAATGACGTGGAAATCTCCCTCCTGATCGGCCGCAAAGACCTGTGGCACCGTGGATTCGGAGCCGCAGCCGCGATCCAGCTCCTCGACAGGATCTTCTACGACTTCCCGGCTGACCAGGCATGGGTCAGCGTGCCGGAGGACAACGTCGCCGCGCTTCGTCTCTTTAACCGGCTCGGCTTTTCCTACGTCACGGACGAGGTTCTGTGTCAGACTCCGGGCGGCGGCGAGCTTCGTACCACGATCTTGTCGCTTCCGGCGACTGAGTACAATGATCGCAGGCTCGAACCCAGGACTTCGGCGAGGACCGTTTCGCCCTTGATCACCGTCACCGGGTCGCCGGGCAGCGGCGCGGAACATGTCGCGACCGAGACGGCGCGTCTGCTCAGAGCGGACCTTCTCGATGGAGCCATTACCGAAGAGGTGGCAAACACTCTGGACCGCACACCAGGCGAAATCGAGTCTCTCGAGGCGAGCTATTCTTCGTCCTGGGCGCGTGTCCTTCGGGCTTCGCTGGAACCCTGGGAGCGATACGGCGCCATCGAGTCGTCACCGGAGATGTTCGGGCCGTATCCGGTGGTCACAGACCAGTTCGACCTGCCCGACTACCTCACAAAAGAGGAGTACCTGAAAGGATTGAGCTGTGTATTCGCGTCGGCGTCCACGAAGCGCTCTCTTGTGGTTCATGGACATGGAGCGATTGCGCTGTCTCCCGCAAGCCGACCTGTGTTTCATGTCCTGGTTGACATGGGAATGGACGCGCGCGTCCGCAAGGCTCAGCTCGAGGCGAAAGTTTCGGAGTCATACGCTCGGCGAATGCTCCGGCGATCAGAGAAGTCGTTTGTCACGCTCTACAAGGGCCTCTACGGGATAGATCCGACGGAAACGACGAGGTATGACATCGCCATCAACATGGACAGGCTCGCGGTTGAGAGCGCGGCCAGGATAGTATCCGGCGCGGTCGCGCGTTCAGTGAGTACAAACCGTATAAGTCAACCTCAGCTGCAGCCCGCATGAGCTTCAGTACAATCCAACCCTGATCTCCGCATCGCGTTCGGACTCAGACGCTTCCGATCTGCATCGACGGGTACTTGCTCCTCTCATTCCCAGCGGATTTCAGGGCTCACGCCCGCGTCACGCAAGTGGCGCGGGCCTTTTTCGGTACGGAATGGGCGCGGGAATCAGGGAAGCCCATCAACGAACCACCTGACAGTTGCCTCGAACGCCCCTGGAAAGTCCTGGTAGAACCAGTGGCCGCCGCCTTCCAGCTCAGCCAGGCGTACCTGGTGCACGGGCAGTGCCTCACGCATCCGTACCGCCGTTTCATGTGTCAGAAGTTTGCTCTGCCGACCTCGGACCAGCAGAACGGGACACCTGATCCGTCTCCAGCAGTCCCAGAGGTCGGGTCGTTCGTACTCCGTCACTATGCGTATGTCGGCCTTCCAGACGTATTTGCCCTCGTCGGTCAGTCTTGAGACCGCCTCAGCCTGCGCCCTGAGCGCCGAGTCGCCAGTATAGACCTGACGCTCTTTGAGTCGCTCTGCAAACTGGTCCAGCGTGTCCCACGAGTCGGGTTCCTCCGCGATGTCTGCAAAGTCCCGTGCGGTCTGCGGGTTATGAGGATCAGGGTCGATGTCCACTACTATGAGCGCCCGGACTCTCTCCGGGTTCTCGACCGCGTAGGTCCAAGCGTACCTTCCGCCTGCCGAGTGCCCTACGAGAATAGCCTCTTTTAGGTCGAGCGTGTCGAACAGCGCTTGCACGTCCGAGACATGACTGTCGAACGTGTATCCACCGGGGCCTGCCCAGTCGCTGTCTCCATGTCCTCTGCTGTCCAAGGCGAGAATCCTGTACTCATCCGACATCGATCTTGCGAACATGTCCCAGCTGCGCGCGCTGTCACGCATACCGTGGAGCAGCACCATGGGTGTCAGGCGCTCGCCACCCCAGTCAGTGTAGTTTAGCCTGACGGGGCCATTGTTCACGTGCTTGTCTCTTGCTCCAAGCGTACTCAAGAATCGCTCCCACTCTTCGAGCTGACAGGGGTAGGCAAAATATGCAAGACAAGCATGAGTACCAACCAACAGGCCCCTTCCCTCAGGGG
>JAAXHZ010000403.1 GCA_012270625.1 Dehalococcoidia bacterium
CTGTGTCACTAACGGCTCTGGCCGCATTGCGGATACTGCCGCAAGACGATGCCTACAGGTGGCTTGGGAAGCCATTGTCGTGGATGATAATCGTGGCGCTGGTACTCTACAGCGTCGTCTGGTTTAGCCAACTCTTCCAAGAGATACGGACTGATCTCCAAGCCCAACGCAAGCAAAGACGGAAGCGGCGGCGACGCTGAAGCTGAGTGCGTCTATAGAGACTCGGCCTGGTGACAGGCACCTCATAGACCTGAATGAGACTGAGCGGCTTCTGCAGACCGCGGCTTCCAGCCGGGCCAACTGGCATTGACGCGGTCCGCTAAGCTCCTCCCGTGTCGATTCCGTGAATCACATTGGGAGGGGAGAGATGGAAGGATGTGACTGTCAGCAGATTGCGTTCGTAGCGTTAGCCTTCGCGCTGATCGCCCTGTTCGCCGTCGTGTTGATGATGGTTTCGACTAGGAGATCGAGACGACTACGGGAGCAATCAGCCAAACTGAGCCTACAAGAAGCAGCACCGCCCCCAGGCGAAGTGCTAGTGGACAGTCCTTCTCTGCACCCCACCACATCAGCCCGACGCCAATGAGGGCAATCACGACGGCGATGACCGAGTCGATAGACGGCTGAAACGTCACATCACCACCCCACTTCCTAGAGTCGTTTGTTCTTCCACGAGTAGGCGATCAGGCTGATGAGAACCCCGAAGGCGCCTGCCAGTATCACCCGCTTGGCGGTGCTGAGATCGTTCGCTGCCGACAGCCAGCTCGCTACGAGTCCGCCGTACCCGGCGGCCAACGCGATGGCGACGAACCTAGCGCGGCTCATGTTCCACCTCCTTCCGCAGACAGCGTAGACAGAAATCGGCAGGGGTGTCCGAAATCTCGCTCCGACTGTTCGTTTATCGCCGCATGAGATGCTGGAGGCAGGTCAGGTACACCTATCAGAGGATTGACGCCGTGCTTACACGCATCCTCAATCTCTAGGCTCAACCGATACCTGTCTCTGAGGTAGGCTTCAAGTGCCTCATGCACCTGTCGTGTAGAGGCATTGGGGTGCTGACGGGCGATCTTCTCCCGGGCGAGGTGGAATACTCTCGGATCAAGGGAGGCGGTCAGGTCGTGGCCAGAACCCCGCTGAGCCTCCTCTCAGAGATAGGTGTTCAGCCCCGCCGCTGTTCCCAGATGAGCCTGTCTCAGAAGTCGTGAGAGC
>JAAXHZ010000404.1 GCA_012270625.1 Dehalococcoidia bacterium
GCTCCCCACAAATCCGCGAAGGCTCAACTACTTTGCCAGAATCCACGCCACCGTTTCAGATACCGCAGAGCAGGTGATCGAAGGCTACAGCACCAACAGCCTGCGAGGCGCTGGCATACGCGTGTTCGAATACGCCTCAGCGAAGACGATCTCTCAGTGCAAGATGCAACTGGAAGCCCTTCTGTGGCTCTGCCGAAACGCTCTCAGCGATCTGTCCTCCGAATTCGCCAGTCCCGAGGATGCCAGCCTGTCCATGGAGTCGGCACTGCAAGACGCCAAAGACGCCGGACTGCTGGACATCCAACGGCTGTTGAGCGCACGCGTCGTTAACTCCGACATCGAGACTTGCTGCCCGCTCTGTTTGGAGCCGATACATGTGAGCGCGTTCCTCCAGCGCACTGGACAGGCAGAAGGCAGGGAGACGCGCGATCTCACCACCACAGAAGTGAGCCTCTTCCACATAGACGAACTCAGGGTTGGAACTCTTAGACACCGCCCATACAACCTCGGCTGGGGCCATCACCACTGCAACGTAGTAGTCAAAGACGACGGCGTAGCGGGAGCGCTCGACTGGATGCGACGAGTTCTGGACAACCAGGCGTCGGTGGTTGAAGGGCTATAGGGGCAGGGCTCCCTGTGCATCCCCGACAATCGCCTCGGTGATGTTCAGCGCTGTCCGCTTGGCCCACTTCTCCTCGATGTCGATGCAGACCGTCCTGCGACCCTTCAACACGGAGGCCACCCCTGTGCCCCCTGACCCGGAGAAGCAGTCGAGCACGATGTCTCCGGGATAGCTGGAAGCCTCCACGACATGGGACATCATCTCCAGGGGCTTCTCTGCCGGGTGCTTCCCCCTATACGGCCTCACATTGGGGAACGTCCAGACATCGGTGAACTCCACATCCCTGCTCAGGCTCATAGGCCGCACTATGTCGTTGTACGGGAGCATGTTCTCGATGACCCCCTCGCCCTCCAATACCTCAACCATGCGCTCGTACTGGTCTCGGCTGGGAACGTTGCGGCCAGTCTCCCAGTTCGAGACTGCACCGCCGTGGTTCACCTTCCCGTGCGCCCCGATAGATCCTGTCAGGTCCTTGGCAGTCATGCCGGAGTCGATTCTGCACTGCCGGAGATACGCGCTCAGCGGTGTTCTGCGAGTCGCCATGTGCTCCCCATATGCCCCCTGCTCGAAGACCAGAATGCGTTCGGAGTGCGGATACCACTGGCGCAGAGACTCCTTGCTCATCTTGCCCTTCCATCCGTCGAACCCAGGCTCGTTGGGCTTCGTCCACGTTATATTGCTGACCGGCAGAAAATACTCTGACATTGCCACATCGAGTCGGCTGACCATGTGGGACGAGCAGAACACATACACAGTCCCGGACAGTTTCAGAATCCTCTGCCACTCTGACGCGTAGGAGCACATCCACTCCAGGAAGTTGGAGTCTTCGGTGAATGCCCTGTCTCCGCTGATGTTGGACTTGTGGGTGGAGTGGTATGGGGGATCGCACAAGATCAGAGAAATGCAGTTGTCTGGCAGTCTTCCCAGCAACTCGATGGAGTCGCCCACAGCCACGATTGACTGGGCAGTCTGATCGACTGCGGCCTCCTGCAAGGCATCTAAGATGGAGGCGAACTCCCATTCCCTGCTGCCTTCCAATACATTGGAAGTCACGCCGCTTCCTCCATCCGCCGCTTGGCGCGCACCCCGTTTGCGATCAACTGCTGACAGGTCAACTGCCTGCCGTCTCCGCCTCTGACCATGTCGCCCGTCTGGTCCAAAGTGTCCAGGGGGCGCTGGTTGTGCCTGCCCGAGAACTCGGCCACATACCTGTGAAGGTGCTCTGGGGAGACTTGGTAGTACGTCCCGTGATAGCCGCGCTTCATCATCGCCCAGAAGCTCGCGATGCTGTTCGTGTGCGCCATGTCATCGACATACTGGCCGACAGAGTGCTTGACGGCTCTGTGGGCATATCCCATCCTCTGAAGTGGGGTGTAGGCCCGCCACTCGTCTGTGAACACCGTAGCGCCGGCGCCGGCGCTCTCGACGACCTCGGCGCGGACCATGTTCGTCTTCCGGCCCTTCACGCCTGCGACGATGGCCTTGCCGACAGTGCCGCCAGCGGCCCTCATCCTCTTGTCGGAGTCTTGGCACTCCAGCCGCCACTCAGCTAGGAGTACGGCTCCACCGTCACCACCCGTACCTCGTGGATGACGATCCCGACAGGTTCGGTCTCGGTGTAGTTGCCTGTGCCGCCCGAAGCTATACATACGACCCGAAAATCGAGGGGCTGACACCTGCTCAGTTCTGCCATGGCGCCGGTGTACAAGTAGTCGTTCTCCAGTGTCGGGGCGGGGAGACTGTCGCTGAGATCATCGAGCAGGCCAGCATCGGCTGGGGTGAGCCCCATCAGGTTCATCAGATCGTCCCGGATGCAGTCTTTGTCGCTCATGCGCATCTGGTTATCAGAGCTGGACCAGCTGGAGTACGCCATGGGACAGTTGCCGTCCTCGGCGGCTGCCGTGATCGTGAGGTGATCATGGAGCCTGTCAAAGTATGTGCCTGAATAATTCAAGCCCCACTCGCGGGTGCTTTCTATTGTACTGTACCAGGCACCTTCACCGACGACGGTGAAATAACCCGATCTTGTTGGCGTC
>JAAXHZ010000405.1 GCA_012270625.1 Dehalococcoidia bacterium
AACAACGCCATCAGGCTGGCTCCGAACACCACCATGATTCCGAACATGAGCAGCCCCTTGCGACGGTAGTCACCCATCGATGACAGCGCCAGCAGGCCGGCGATGCCTCCGATCTGCCTGATGGCGGTCATCACGCCCAGTCCGACCGGACCCAGCCCCAGGATGTCCTTGGCGATCACGGGCAGCAGGCTCATGTGAGTGAACCCGAATATCTCAGTCAGAGCGGCGAGTCCCATCAGCGTTACGAGTATGCGATTGGTTCGCATGATATCGACGTAGTCCGCGAGGTTGCGCGTTATCGACGCTCTCTGTCCAACCGGGGCCTCGCGTCGTGTGTTTACCGGCAGAAGGAACACCACGGAAGCCATGTACATCACCCCGATAACGATGAACTGCCCTCCCGCGCCGTATGCGGAGATGATTACACCAGAAAGAAGCGAACCCACCACCGTGCCGACTTGCATACTGACCGAGTTCAGAGACATCCCATTGAGCGCGAGTCTGGGTCCGACGATGTCGTATGTGAGCGACTGCCGGGTTGTCATCTGGAATGCGGTCACGCAGCCGCCGGCTGTGATGAGAACGAGAATGTGCCACAGGCTCGCCATTTTGGTAAGCAGCGCAGCCGCTATGACGAACGACACCAGCACTCCGCCCAGAGTAACGGTTACGAGCAGGGTGCGGCGTTCCACGCGGTCAGCGACAGTGCCGGATAGCAGCCCCAGTACGAAGAACGGCAGCATCGTCAGCGCCGACGACAGGCCGACCATGAATGCCGAGTCGGTGATCTCGAACACGAGCCAGCCCGTCACGACCCAGATCATACCCATCGAGGCCGACTGTAAAAGGGTGGAGACCCACAGCAGGCGGAAATCCCGGAAGGCGAGTGAAGGTGCCAGCCTTGAGATGATTTCAGCTGCTGAGCCTGTGGTCATCGTCAAGACGGCTTTCGATGGGACCTGTGGATGTCACACGTCTGGTAGAAGTCAGCGCGCCAGGGAGATGGACGTCTTACCCGAGCGACTCAGCCCGTCTCTTCCTCCATGGCTACGTACTTGGAAGGGCACTTCACTATGACGTTCTCGCTCATAAAGACGCCGTCCGGGTGATAGCGGCCCTCCAGTATGATCTCGGAGTGCTCGTTGAAGAACAGGTCGGGGAGAACGCCGTTGTGGGCGGCAGCCAGGTCCTTACTGCCATCTGTCAGATTGAACTCGGCGACGGTTGACCCATCGGCGCGATGGAACGAGTCCGGCACCAGCTTGCCGCTCACGCGGACCATCCGGTCCTCTGGAGTGAATCCGATGTCGATCATCTCACCCACCGTGTAGTAGTAAACCGTCGCGCCCTGGAAGGACTGAAAGGCGAAGTAGCCTAGCGCGGCTACCAGAACTACGAACGCGATCAGCAGCTTGATGCGATGGGACGATACCGGGCCATCGTCCGCCGGTAGGGTTTGGGTAATGTGACTTTCTGCCATATATATGTCGCTCGGGCTGGATGTTACTGGATGTCGGTTCGCTTGTCTCGCTCTTCGAGCGCTCGTTTAAGGTCCTGAATCTCATTCCGCAGTTCACGCTGGCGTCGTGACACGTAGAACACATACGCGAAGAATGCCGCCCATGTGATGATATACACCGCGAATAGGAAGGGAAGATTCGCCTCCGGGCTGCTGCCTTCCTGGGCTGGGGACGCGGCTTGGGTGACCACCTGCGGCGACCCTTCGTAAGCGCCTACTGCGCCAACGGCCGACAAGGCCACGATACTCATGGCGATGACAGCGCCGAGCGTTGTGAGCCGCCGCATACGGATGCCGCTATGCAATTCTCTGGTGAAGCTCATCGAGGTCCGATTCCGATCGTCTCAGCGAGTATCGCTCCATGAGCAGGTACACGTATATGACCGTGAAGGTCAGCACGGAAACCAGCAGCGTCAGCGCCATCTGCCCGTTGAGGTCGGACGGTATGTTGTTGTCCGGATGCGCCGAACGCCACCAGTCGGTGGCCTTGTAGATGATCGGAGCATCAACAGCCCCGATCAAAGCGATAACCGACGCGAACCGCCTTCCTTGGGTCCCGGCCGGGCCATATGCCCGCACCATCAGATAGCCGACGTATATGAACCAGAGCACAAGGGTGGTCGTCAGCTTGGCGTCCCATGTCCACCACACGCCCCAGACCGGCTTGGCCCATACCGCACCGGTGATCAGGATCAGGCTGGCAAAGATGATACCAAGCTCAGCGGTCGAGTACGCGAGGTCGTCCCATCTCTGTTTGCCGGTGTACAGGTGCAGGATGCTCGCCACGGCCACGATGATTATAGATACCATCCCGATCCAACCGAGAGGCACGTGGAAGTAGAAAATCCGCTGGGAGACTCCGAGGTTCTGCTCAGTGGGCACCCATAGGTACACCATGTACAGCGTGAGGGCCATCATCAGCGCGCTGGCCACCAGCAGGGCATCTCCGGCCGTTCGGCGAACGCGGCCCGTAGCTGGAATGGAGACTATAGTCGATTGCGCCATCGTATGTGCAATATATCACAAATGCAGGCCCTCGTAGTAGGAGACTCGAACGGAGGACATTAGACGACTGGAACGGTATCTGATACGTTTACTGAAACTCCGGGCAGAGGTGAACAGATGGCTGTGACACGAGTTAGCAGTACCGAGGTCGACATCCCCGCGACGTCGGTGAGCGTATATGACGCCATATTCCGCAGGCGCATGTCCAA
>JAAXHZ010000406.1 GCA_012270625.1 Dehalococcoidia bacterium
CCGACCTCGGCCCGCGCGTCACCATCATGGACACAAAGGGGAATGTGCTGGCACGGGTGGGACGTGAGAGCTACGGCGCACAGAGCGGCCGGTTCTACTCCCCGCACGGCATAGCTGTCGATTCGCGAGGAGACATCTACGTTGCCGAGGTCTCTTGGAGCGACTACGGCAGCAAGATGGACCCGCCACGCGAGCTGCGATCGATGCAGAAGCTGGTGAAGGTAAGCTAGGGTCTGAGTTGGGAGCTATTTACTGGGAGGCAAAGCAGTGACCACAGTACAAGAAACCAGGCAGAATCTGACATTGGAGGAGATCTCCAGTCTGGCTGACGACTTCACGTCAGACCCGCGTAACCGGCTGATGCAGAACGCGGTCACACAGCACGACGTGGATGAGGTCGCACTCGACCGTCGCATCGTCACGGGCGCGACGCATACGTTCTCGACAGTGCTCGATGACTGGTCTCCAACACACCAGGGAGCTTCGGGCAGGTGCTGGCTGTTCAGCGGGCTCAACCTGTTCCGAGTAGATACGATGAAGACACTCGGCGTGCGGCAGTTCGAGTTCAGCCAGAGCTACATGATGTTCTGGGACAAGGTGGAGCGCGCGAACTTCGTGCTCGAATCGGTGATCGAGACCGCGGACCGTCCAATCGAAGACCGTATCGTCCAGCACCTGATGGTGGCGCCGGTCGAAGACGCCGGTCAATGGGACATGTTCGTCAACATCGTGGACAAGTACGGCGTAGTGCCCAAGGACGCGATGCCTGAGACCGAGAGCTCCGGCAACACGCGCCAGATGAACAGCATGCTGTACTACCAGGTGCGCCAGGGAGCAGCCACGATCCGCCGACTGTACCAGGAAGAGGCCGGACTGGACGCGATGCGGCAAGAGAAGCTGGATACGCTCAAGTCGGTGTATCGGATCCTGTGCATTCACCTTGGAGACCCGCCCGCGTCGGTTGACTGGCAGTGGCGGGACAGGGAAGGCGAGTTCCATAGGGACGGAGAGCTGACGCCGATGGAGTTCGCGGAGCGATACGTCGCTCCCGGCTTCAGAGACATGGTTTGCCTGGTGAACGATCCGAGGCCGGATCACCCTTACTTCCAGACTTACACGATAGGTTACCTCGGCAACGTTGTCGGCGCACGGTCGGTGCGATACCTCAACGTGCCGATAGAGGTGATGAAAGACATCACACAGAAGCAGATAGAGGACGGACGTCCAGTCTGGATGGGCTGCGACACCGGCAAGCAGAATCACCGCAAGCTGGGCCTGTGGGACGCGGAGCTGTTCGACTATGCGGGCGTCTATGGCTCCGAATTCGGGATGGACAAGGCGGCGCGGCTCCAGTACGGGCAGACACAGATGACTCATGCAATGCTGTTTACTGGCGCGGACGTGGTGAACGGCGCTCCCAGGCGCTGGCGCGTCGAGAACAGCTACGGCGATACGGTCGGAGACAAGGGGTTCTTCCTGATGAACGACTCCTGGTTCGACGAGTACATGTTCGAGATCGCAGCACCTCGCAGCTACCTTTCGGAAGACATTCTAGCGGCCCTCGATACTGAACCCATCGTACTTCCCCCATGGGATCCCATGGGCGCGTTGGCCTGAATCGAACAGCGAACAACTCCCACTAGACCCTCAGCGCGGAGGCCAGACATGACTATCGGAATATCCACTCCACTACCCGCCTACAAGCTCACCGCCGCTTTCATGGCCTCGAAGGCCGAGGAGCTAGGGTTCGAGTCGATCTGGTACGCTGAGCACCCAGTGCTTCCGGTGGAATCCAGCAGCCCGTTTCCAAGTTCCGAAGACGGCGTGATTCCCTGGACATATGCGCACTTCGCAGACCCGTACATCGCGCTAGCGCAGGCGTCCGGAGCGACCAGCAAGATCAAGCTGGGCACCGGCATCACGCTGATTCCCGAGCGCAATCCGCTCGTACTCGCCAAGGCGGTATCGACTCTCGACCTGTTCAGTGGCGGCCGGTTCATACTGGGGATCGGCACTGGCTGGCATCGTGAAGAGACGACGATAATGGGCGGAGACTTCGATCACCGCTGGACACAGACCAAGGAGTCGCTGCTGGCGCTGAAGGAGCTTTGGACAAAAGACGAAGCCGAGTTCCACGGCAGCTACTACGACTTCCCGCCGGTTCAGATGTATCCCAAGCCGGCCCAGAAGCCGCATCCGCCGATCCTGATCGGTGGCATGGCTCGGAGAGTGCTGCAGCGCATCGT
>JAAXHZ010000407.1 GCA_012270625.1 Dehalococcoidia bacterium
CGTCTATCCGGCGGTCGTCGTCAGCGGGTCGGACAAGGCGATCCGTGCGACGGAGTTCGTCGATATGCTTCGCAGCGATGCAGCGGGGGCTATATTCGAGCGGTACGGTTTCGCAAGACCCTAAAGGCTGACTAGAGAGAGGGGGCAACTGGAGTTGGACTTGGCGTTGCTGAGGCTCAGCCTTCAGGTGGCGGGGGTTGCAACCGCCTTGAACCTTCCCGTAGCTCTGGTTCTTAGCTGGCTGCTGGTCAGGAGACGAATACGCGGGCGACTTCTGATCGACGTTCTGGTGTCTCTGCCTCTCGCTGTGCCTCCCGTTGTGATTGGCTATCTCCTTCTGCTGTTGCTCGGACGAGATGGTCCGCTTGGAGCCGCGGCTCACGCCATCCTGGGGCTCGACCTGGTGTTCACGTGGGTAGCCGCGGCGTTGGCTGCCGCCGTGGTCTCGTTTCCCCTGATGGTTCGGGCGATCATGGTGGCGATGGGTGGAGTGGACGAACGGTTGGAAGTAGCGGCGCGAACCTTGGGTGCTGGTGTCTTGCGGGTCGCCCTGACGGTCACGATGCCGTTGGCTTACCGAGGCATCCTCGCCGGGATTCTGCTTGGCTTTGTCCGTGCCGTGAGCGAGTTTGGTGCGACTATCATCGTAGCCGGCAACATACCGGGGAGGACCCAGACGTTGCCTTTAGCCATCTTTACAAGTGTCCAGACCGGCAAGGACGAGCAAGCGCTCAGGCTGGTCGGTGTAACGGTAGTGCTGGCCTTTGTTACGTTGGTCGTACATAACTGGCTCCTAGCCCGTGACCGTACGGGGCGAGCATAAGTCCGAATAGGGGGATTCGTTTGTCCAGAAGCTCCACCATAGCCCCTGTACCGCTGAAGTTTGAGGTAGCCAGGAGGTTAGGGAGCTTCAGGTTGGAGTGTGCGGCTACCTTCGCCTCCGGTGTGACGGCCGTATTCGGACCGTCAGGAAGCGGAAAGTCGACTCTTCTGAACTGCATAGCTGGAGTGATTACTCCGGACGAGGGCTGTGTGGATATCTTAGGCAGGGTCGTCTTCTCATCCAGTGCGCGGATAGATCTTCGGCCCGAGAGTCGACGCCTCGGCTACATGCTCCAGGAGGCGGCCCTCTTTCCACACATGAGCGTCCGGGAGAACATCCTATACGGTTATGGGCTGACGCCGACGGAGCGAAGAAGGATACACCCCGACGAGTTGGTCAAGCTGTTCGGGATCGGGACGTTGATGGATCGTTCGGTTGCGAACCTGTCGAGGGGTGAGGGACAGAGGGTAGCACTCGCAAGAGCACTAGCGACTTCGCCCGACCTTCTTCTTCTTGATGAACCCACAGCCGCTTTGGATGCAGTAATGCGAGGGACGATCCTAGAGTTCCTGTTGAGGTGTTGGCGTGAGCTGAGCACGCCGATGGTCTACGTGTCACACTCCCTTTCAGAGGTCCTGGCCATTGCGGATGAGGTGCTGGTCCTGTCGGATGGGCGTCGGGTCGCCTATGGGAAGACGACCGATGTTCTGGTGCATCCTGATGTCGCGAAGATGGCCGAGTACTCCGTGCTGGAGAACATTCTGGAGGCACGGGTCATAGCTGCCGGGGGACAGACTGGGATGTCTGAGCTGGCTCTGGGAGAGGTTGTACTCTTCGGACCACGCATCGACCGGGAGCCCGGAAGCTCAGTGATGATATCGATGCGCGCCAGTGAGATTATCGTTGCGCTGGATTTCCCACCCAAACTGAGCGCGCGGAACGTGGTGCGGGCAGTGATTGAGGAGGTCCACGAGGTCGAGTCAGGAGTGATCTTGTACGTTAACGTGGGAGTCCGCTTGGTGGTGGAGATCACCTATGGCTCGACGAAGGAGCTAGGACTAGCCAGAGGGCGAGAGGTCTATCTGATAGTCAAGGCCAGCAGCATTATGGTGCTGGATGCTCTACTGGGCGGAAGCGAATGAGCGACTATCTTCAACGCTCTACGACCTCTTTGCCAGTCGGGCATATGCGGAGCAGGCAGCATCGGCCGCATTCAGGACGCCTCCGGCGGCATACCTCGATCGAGTGGCGCACGATCAGCGCATGGAACTCGGCGAACAGGGGCTGATCCTCAGGCAGCGTCGCAGTGAACATCTCTCGATGGGCGGAATACGAGCGCCGCTCTGGAGCCAAGCCCAGTCTCGAGAAGAGCCTCATGGTGTATGCGTCGATAACGAACGCCGGTTTGCCCACTGCGTAGAGCAGGATCGCGTCGGCTGTCTCATCGCCTATGCCATACACGTCCAGGAGCTCCTCTCTGAGGATGTCAGTCTCTTGACTTGACATCGCGTCTAGGTCGTCCCCGAACCGGCTGCCTATATATGCCGCCAACTCCTTGAGCCGACGCGCCTTGGAGTTGCTATACACGCTGGCGTGGATTAGCCCTGCAAGAGTATCTGTATCCATATCGCGTATCGCCGACGGTGATAGCGCTCCGGCCGTCTTCAACCGTGCGATCGCCTTCGCAGCCCCGACCCAAGAGGTGGCTTGGGTCAGTATGGCGCCCACCATCACCTCGAAGGGCGTGTCCGCTGGCCACCAGCGCTGCGGGCCGTAGCTCTTGAGCAGGTCTGCATAGATGCTTAGTAGCATCTTGCGGCTTACGGATGTGCGCTGTGCCATGATAGTAGCGGGTGGTGCGACATGATAGCATCCAACCTGAGATCGGTTACAGTGCAGGCAAGCAAGGACGTAAAGAGATGACCGACTTTTACGCGAGACTCCATGGGGCGACAGAAGCGAGCCGAAGCCTGTTGTGCGTGGGAC
>JAAXHZ010000408.1 GCA_012270625.1 Dehalococcoidia bacterium
GGCGCAAGTCCGGCTTAGAGTGAACAGGCCCTAGAACTCAATACCCCGGTTGACGCTGTGGCGCGCCGGATCTTCGACATGGCGCTTGCAGGAGTGAGTGTCCTGGAGATTGCGAAGACGCTGAGCGCCGAGAGCTGCTGGACAGCGCAGAGGTCATTGCCAGGTTCGCAGAGGAGATGAGCGAGTTCCTGCAGACCAGCGAGGTCACCGAGACCAAGTCGTTCATCCGCTCATTCGTAAAGCGAATCGCGGTCCGTCCGGGCCGAGCGGTGATTCACTACACGATTCCCACGCCGCACGACAGCCCGCTCGGAGGCACAGACATAGTAGACGTGGAACTAAGCGAAGGAGTTCGCAGTACAGTGCCGTTTGGTAGGGCATAGGGGACCGTACTGCGAACGTTCGTCTGGGAAGTGGCGCTGTGAGGCTTCCTACTCCGATCGTAGGTTCCAGACTGCGGCTCTTGGGTCGTGACACAGGAACAAGTAGGCCAAGAAAGAGATTCTGACTCGCATGCCTGGTTCGCGCAGATTGCCTTAGGCGGAGATTCGCCTTGGGGAGATTCAGGGTCGATGAGCCTTGATTTCACTCGATTCACGGCTGATTCATGGATGCCATCATGCTCGTGAGTGACTCCCGATCGCCAAGATCGGCAGGCTCATGGCCGTGCCGGTGGGATGCCATGGAGGTGAAGGTAAGTGGATCGGATAGGTAGTGCAGCGACCGGTTCTGCAGGGGGAAGAGCGAGCCATCATCCTAAGTTGGCGCTGTGTCTGAGGAACGGCCATTTGGTTGGTGGATTCCCTAGGTGCTTCACCAGGTCGGCGACGCAGTCTCAACCAGGCGTGCGAGGGCGTTGGCTAGGCGCATCTGATGTGGCGTCCGGCAGCGGACGCGAAGAAGGGCAGGGCTCGCGAGGACGACGGCTAAGCACTGGGCGCGACTGGTGGCTACATTGAGTCGGTGAAGGCTGTACAGGAACTCCATACCGCGTGGGGCTTCGTCGGCGGAGCTGGTCGCCATGGAGTAAATGGCGATGGGTGCTTCCTGTCCCTGGAACTTGTCGAC
>JAAXHZ010000409.1 GCA_012270625.1 Dehalococcoidia bacterium
CCGAACGAAAGTACTTGGCAGGTCGCCAGAAGCTAAGGGCTGTGTTCCGCGCCGACCACCGACCGGATAACGAAGACATTGAGTTCATGGCATTCGGACATCCGATCGTCGACTCAATAACCGATCGAGTGCTGGCAGAAGGCTACGAAGGCGTGACGGGTACCCGCCGTATTCTTGCCCGGGACGATCTCGCTCCGTGTTCCGGGTGGCTCTTCACCTACCAGTTCACAATTCCGGGCGTGCGCTCGACGGAGCAACTCGAACCAGTCTTCGTCAGCGACGAAGGCACCGTGAGTGTGAACATTGGACGCAGTCTAGTGACTCGCGCATATCGGTTCGACAGCGACGAGACAGATATAGATCCCTCCGAGATTCCTGACAATCTCGACAGTATCGAGCCACTGGCGGCCCAATTTGCCACTCTCAGGAGGTTGGACATCCAACGGCAGGCTGAGGAACTGGCTGCCGCGCGCGTTGACACGGAGGTCTCTCGTCTCACCAAGTGGTTCGACTACAGGGAACATGTCGCCAAGGACCGTGTGGGGGCTACTCAAGCCATCCTGAACCGCATCCGAGAGAGTGGTGATGAATCTCAGCGCCAGATACTACCCGTCTGGGAGGCCAATCTCAGGAGAGACAACGAGATTCTCTCAAACCTGATACCGGAGCGGAGCAGTCGGATTGCCGAGGCCGAGAGGTACCGCCATCCACAGGTTTCCTGGTCTCTGAAGTCGCTGGGGCGCATTGAGGTCGTAGCTGTCGAGGCTGGGGAAGACCCCGATGCCGAGCTGGAGTTGCGCAACGACATTCGGGCCGAGTTGGAGGCGTCGCTGGCAGTGGCAGTCAACAGCGTGAATAGTCGCGCCGAGGAGGTCGCCCAAAGGCAGGGCCTGTCCTGGTGACTTATAGGGTAGAGTTCACTCGCGCAGCCGAACGCGATCTCTCACGATTGGATAAAACGGTCTCGCAACAGGTGCTAGACAGACTGCGTTGGCTGGCTGACAATGCCGACTCCACTAGGCACAGAGTACTTACGGCACGGTTTAGGGGCGCCTTCAGCCTGCGGATTGGCGACTACCGAGCCATATATGAACGCGACCGAACCTGACGTAGGATCATCGTTCACATGGTCAGGCACCGCGGCGAGGTCTATCGTATCAGCTAACAGGCTGCTGAGTGGCTCGGGCTCTTCGACGATCTCATCCTGGGCAACAGCGCCCTCGACCGGGTTCGCCAACGCCAGCTACCAGGTCGTCATAGAGCTATCGACAACGCCTGTCACCCCAGAGGGCACTGCTTGATGGAGAGGAGGTGGTTGACCCTCAAACGCCGCAGTGATAATAGTCCGCATACCGGTTC
>JAAXHZ010000410.1 GCA_012270625.1 Dehalococcoidia bacterium
GTCGTGATCGGACGAGAGCACGAGGGAGACGTACTGCGTCCGCTGAGCGTGGTGATATGCCGGTACGGTGTGCCAGGTCACGCGCTCGGCACTCTGGGGCTGATAGGCCCCACACGCATGGAGTATGACCGCTCGATCTCAGGGGTACGCTTCATTTCGACAATCATGAACAGCATGGTAGAGTCCGTTTATGGCACTGGGCAGCGGGTATGAGCCGCGCGCCGGGCGAGCGATTGGGAACTTGAATGTTTGAAGCACTCTCAGGAAAGCTGAACGACGTGTTCGGCCGGCTCGGATCGAAGGGCCGGCTGACAGAGAAGGACATAGACTCCGCCCTGCGCGAAGTGCGCATGGCCCTTCTGGAAGCAGACGTCAACTTCCGCGTAGCGCGACAGCTCGTGTCGAATATCAGGGAGCGTGTATCCCAGACGGACCTGCTGACCAGCCTGACTCCCGGTCAGCAGGTGGTCAAGATTACAAATGAAGAGCTGACCGCTATCCTGACCGGAGGCAGTCACAGACTCGCGACCGGATCGTCCCAGCCGACCGTTATCTTGATGGCCGGTCTGAACGGCGCCGGCAAGACCACCCTGTCCGCCAAGCTCGCCCTCCATCTCAAACAGAGTGGTCAGTCGTCAGTGCTGGTTGCGGCCGACCTCCGCAGGCCTGCCGCCATAGACCAGTTGGAGACCCTGGGTCGTCAGACGAGCGTAGAGGTCTATTCTGAACGTGGCTCCTCCGACACTGTCTCCGTCGCCCAGGCGGGCGTCAGACGAGCCAGGGAAGTCGGCGCCGCATGGGCGATCATAGACACATCCGGACGCTTCCAGGTAGATGACGAGCTCATGGACGAGCTGGAAGCGGTCCATAAAGCAGTCCAGCCAACCGAGACGCTGCTCGCGCTCGACGCCATGACCGGACAGGAGGCCGTCGACGTCGCCGAGAAGTTCCATGAGCGGATCAACCTGACCGGACTTGCGCTCACCAAGATGGACGGCGACGCGCGGGGCGGCGGCGCGCTCTCGATCACCACGGTCACGGGAGTCCCTATCAAGTTCATGGGGACCGGAGAGCGCATGGACGCGCTCGAACAGTTCCATCCAGACAGGCTCGCCTCGAGAATCCTCGGCATGGGCGACATGCTTACGCTCATCGAGAAAGCCGAGCAGGGCATCGACGAGCAGCAGGCGCTGGAGCTCGACCGCAAGCTGCGACAGGCCCGCTTCGACCTCGACGACTTCCTTCAGCAGCTTCAGCAGCTCAAGAAGATGGGACCGCTGAGCCAGGTGCTGGAGATGATCCCCGGCTTCTCTTCGGTCAGGGGTAAGCTGCCAGCAGACCAGCTGGACAACGACGGCCTGAAGCGGGTGGAAGCGATCATCTACTCCATGACACCGGAGGAGCGTCGCAGGCCCGACATTATCGGCGGCAGCAGGCGACGACGCATCGCCAGGGGCAGCGGTACGACTCCACGAGACGTCAACCAGCTCCTCAACCAGTTCAAACAGATGCAGCGCATGATGAGGCAGATGTCTTCCGGCAGGGGTCGCCGGGATATGATGCGCATGTTTGGCGGCTAGATTACGGCGCGGTCGAGGTGGCTGCGCCCTCCGTATCTGCCGTCATACCCACAGACGCAGTCATGGCGCTGACTATGTCATCGACCGTGTCCAGGTCTGCGGCCACGCTCAGCCACACCATGCTGCCATCCAATCGGACCTCGACAGCCGTGCTGTCGGAGGCGATACGGAAAGCGGTCGCGTTGTCATCCGCCCCCTGTTCCACCCACTCTTCGCCCTCAGTCATCCCCTGAAAGTACTGCATCAGGGCGGAGTGAAAACTCTCGGAGTCCTCAACGGTGTCCCACTCGCTGACCGACACCAGCGCCTCGCTTCCAGTCGGGTCTTCAAGAAGCATGTAGGCGTCACCGCCCCATCCGGCGGCGGCTGTGTTGGCCGCTTCTACCGGGAGCGCGCCTTGCAGGAGCGCCGCCAGGAACAGCTCTCCCATAACATCGCGGTCAAGCTCTGACCAGCCGGCGCCGAGCTCAGACGCAAGGTCGGGCATCGTGATCTCGATAGGCGAGTCCACGCCAAGAAGCTCTGGATGCAGAATCTGCTCGGTTGACTCAGGCAGCGCGTCGTAGGCTGCGTCGATGGCAGAGAAATCTCCGTTTATCTGGAACATGCCAATCGCGAAGTTAGCTCCTTCGACGTAAGGGAACGCCACTGTGCGCTGGATAAACGGGGGAGCCGCCCTGTACGCTGACAGATCGGCGCTCTGAGACTCCTCCATCAGCTGCTCACGCTGACGGTCGTCGAACACCCGGAGCCTGTAGATGATCTCGACAAGCGTGGCGTCCCCCTCGATTAGAGCATTGATCGCTCGCAGCCTGTCGGAGTTGTCTTCGTAGTCGTCGCCGATGTCCCTGATGTTGAAATGCTGCTGCTGCAGCCCGTGGGCGACCTCGTGTGCGACCGTTAGCTCATTCGACAGCGTGAACTCATCGGCCTCGGCGAGTATGAACAGCGCGTTCTCATCGGTGTCGAACATACCGACCACTATGCTCGAGTACACGTCCAGCAGGATGTCGTTCAGAGAGGACTCGGGTTCGATTATGCCAAGCGTCGAGTAGAGCCGGTCCGAGATCGCAACCTCCTCGGCCTGCTCGGCAAGGTTGTCCTCGAGTATCTGCCTCAGCTGTTCAGAGGAGATAAGACGACGCTCGAAAGAGCCCCGGTTCGTTAGGCCGCGGATCGCCGCTGCCTGAAGACTGATCGCGTCCAGCTTTCGGTCCAGGTCCGGCGGGAAAGCTGCCGTGGGAGTCGGTGTCTCGAACACGACCTCGACCGTCGGCAGTATCACGGGCGCGGGTGCGAACGTGGGGGTCGGTTCAGGCGTGTGAGTCGGACTTGGAGTAGAAGTGGGCGCCGGCGTGTGAGTCGGATCAGGCGTGGGAGTGGGCGGTAGAGTCGGAGACGGCTGCACGGTCGAGGTTGGAGCTGGAGATGCTGCGGGAGCAGGTACAGCCGGATCATCAGCGCAAGCTGAAGCCAACAGGACCACCACAACAAGCGTGACGACTACTCTCAACGAAGACTCCTTTCGTGGCAATTCCACCTGCACTTCAGCCCACGGCGCGGCTCGCCAGAGGGTATCACAGCGTCAGGCTTTTGGTGTCAAGAATGCACTTGGCAATTCTCTCATACCTGACTGGCTAGTCAGGCAGGTGATTTGGATGGGATAAAATGTTCAAATTTTCGCGAATCGAGATACTGGTTTACCTTGACATGAAAAACGTCCGAGCTTACTATGAAACCATTCCCAAACCGCCTAATGGCTTGGGAAAAGCTAAGGAAGGTGAGTTGCATGGAAAGCATTATTGCACTGCTCGCCGTCCTGATAGGCCTATCGGTAGGGGCTGGAGCCGGCTTTTACGGCCGTCGGCTGGTTTCAGCGAAACGAATCAACAGCGCTCAGGTTGAGGCTGACCAAATTGTAGAAGTGGCGCGGAGCAAGGCCCAAACCCTGGCTATAGAGGCCAAGGAAGAAACCCTGAAGCTGCGCGCCGAGTGGGAGTCGGAACAGCGTGACAACAGGTCTGAGATCAAACGGTCTGAGCGCAGACTGAGAAAGCGAGATGAGAACCTCGACAAGCGGGCCAAGAATCTAGAGCGTCGCGAGCGAAAGATCTCACAACTGGAGAGCCACACACAGAATATAAGGAACGAGATCGAGGACAGCAAGCTGCAGGCGCTCGCAAAGCTGGAGGAGATCTCTGAGTTGAGTCTTCCCCAGGCCAAAGACCTGCTGATGCAGGAGGCCGAAGAGGAGATCCAGCACGAGATAGCCCGCCGATATAGAGACATAGAGCTGCAGGCTCAGGAGGACGCCCGCGAGATCTCATCCAGGATACTGGCAACGAGCATTCAGCGAATGGCTGCCGACGTCGTCTCCGAGATGACAGTCACCACAGTTCCCCTTCCCAACGACGACATGAAAGGTCGTCTGATAGGCCGTGAAGGACGGAATATAAGAGCAATCGAAAAGAATACAGGCGTCGACCTGATTATCGATGACACGCCGGAGGCCGTAACCTTGTCGTGCTTCGATCCCGTCAGGCGCGAGGTCGCCAGAATCGCCGTGACCAAGCTCATCGCAGACGGCAGGATCCACCCTGCGCGCATCGAGGAGATGGTCAACCGTTCTGAGAAAGAGGTCGAGAAGTCGATCTGGTCGGCAGGAGAAGAGGCGATATTCGATACCGGGGTGCGTGGCATGAACCCCGAGATCATCAGACTGCTGGGGCGCTTGAAGTTCCGTTACAGCTACGGCGAAAACGTACTTCAGCATTCATTGGAAGTCTCGCATATCGCGGGCATGATCGCGTCCGAAGTCGGGGCAAACGTAAAGGTTGCCAAGGCCGGCGGTCTTCTCCACGATATCGGCAAGGCGCTTACTCATGAGGTGGAAGGTCCACACGCTGAAATCGGCGCCGAGATCGCCAACAAGTACAACGTTGCCGCCAGAGTGTGCGCGTGCATCGCGGAACACCACGACGACGTTATGAGCTCCCCGGAGGCATTCATCGTGGCTGCCGCCGACGCGATAAGCGCAGCCAGACCAGGCGCGCGCAAGGACACCGTTGAAAACTACATCAAGCGTCTTCAGGCCCTTGAGGATGTCGCCAGCGACTTCGAAGGAGTCGAGCGCTGCTTCGCCATACAGGCAGGGCGTGAAGTGCGTGTTATGGTCAGGCCAGACTCGATCGACGACATCATGGCGGCTAAGCTCGCGCGGGACATCGTCAAGAAGGTCGAGGACAACCTGGTATATCCGGGACAGATCAAGGTGACGGTGATCCGCGAAAGCAGGAGCGTAGAGTACGCGAGATAGCCACCAATACGGCAGCAAACAACTCCAGAAATATATTGTCCAAACGTCAATGAAACGCAGCGGTCGGGTAATCCGGCCGCTGCGTGTGTTTGAAACGAGCGTCAGAATGCTTACCAACCTTCTCAGAGACCAATCATGACGATCGAAGTTGACCTCCACCTCCATACGCGAGCGTCGGACGGCACGCTGACGCCCGCCGAGCTTGTCGAGCTGTGCGCCAGCCGGGGCCTCAAGGTCATAGCCATAAGCGATCACGACTCCACAGAGGGACTGACCGAGGCGTTCGCCTCCGCGGAAGCAAACCCTGGGCTGCGTGTCATCCCGGCAATCGAGCTTAGCACCGATGTGCCCGGCTCCGAGATACACATTCTCGGATACTTCATCGACACCTTAGACGAGGACTTTCAGAACACTCTCTCGCGATTCAGAGAAGGGCGCCTCGACCGCGGACGCGCCATGGTCGAGCGACTCAACTCGATGGGATACAGCATCGAGTGGGGTCGAGTTCAGCAGATCGCGGGCGACGCCTCGATAGGAAGGCCGCACATCGCCAGCGCGATGGTCGAGGCGGGATACTTCAAGTACCCCAACCAGGTATTCGACGAGCTGATCGGCAGAGACGGCCCTGCCTATGTCGAAAGGATGAAGCTGACCCCGGAAGACGCCATCCGGATACTCAGGCAGAACGGCGCCGCGCCGGTGATGGCGCATCCGACCTACTCGCAGATCAAGTCCAGCAGGGGCGAGGTGCAGCAGCTAGACTCGACCGTCAGACGGATGAAGGAGTACGGGATCGTGGGGATTGAGGTGTTCTACGGAGACTACACCCCCGATCAGGTGGCCCATCTCAAGCGCATCTCAGACGAGCTCGACCTGATCCCATGTGGTGGAAGCGACTACCACTGCTCCGGCAATCCGGGTGAGCCTGAACCCGGCTCCGTCGGTCCGCCTATGGAGACGGTCTCCAGGCTGGAGGCCGCGCACGCGGAAATCGTCCGGGCAAATCAGCGGAGCTGACGATAGAGGTATGGTCGAGGCCGCTATTCTCATCGTCGGAGCGTACCTGCTCGGCTCGATCCCCACTGGTTACCTGGTCTCCAAGTATGCCGCGGGAATCGACATCAGGGACTACGGCTCTGGCAACGTCGGGGCCTCCAACGTCATCGAGCACGTGGGGAAGTGGCAGGGCATTCTACAGGGCGCGTTTGATTGCCTGGTAAAGGGCCTTCTTCCAGTGCTGCTGGGAAAGCTGATCGGCGTGGACCTGTGGGGCCAGTGTGCTGCCGGGTTCGTGGCGGTCACCGGGCACAA
>JAAXHZ010000411.1 GCA_012270625.1 Dehalococcoidia bacterium
GGCGACATTCGCATCCCGCCTCTCCGCACCAGGATTCGCGCATTGTCTTCTGTCGTCGGAAAACCCCCGTTGCCATTGCCCATGACGACCCCGATCCGGTCAGCGTCCTCCTTCGACAGGTTCAGCCCAGCGTCCTCTATGGCGACAGCGGCGGCAGCGACGGCCATCTGGGAAAACCTTGCCATCCTCCGATGTTCCCTGCGGTCGATGTAGTCGTTCGGATCGAATCCGGTGACCTCACCGGAAATCCTCGACGGGAAATCTGACGCATCGCACAGTGTCATCGGACCGATTCCGGATCTCCCGTTGATCAGGTTGTCCCAATACTCCTCAACCGACTCACCCAACGGCGTCATCGCTCCCATGCCCGTTATCACCACCCGGGTTGTGGCATTCTTCATCAGGCTGCTCTCCTATTCGATCCCATTTACCATGCACTAGCTTCGGGACATAGGCCGGTGGATCGGCCCTCTCAAGTTTTCGTATATCTCAGGCTCTATTTCTTCCAGCTCCTCTATCGCTTCGGCAGCCAGCGCCAGTGAACCTGAGCAGAGTATAATATCCCCAGTCTGGGCCAGCTGGATAGCGCGTCGAAGACCATCTCCGACGGTCTTCAGCTCAGCAACCAGGTTGAGCCCCATGTTGCGAACCGTGTCCGCCGTGACGCTCGCGTGCGCCGAGCGTGGGTGCCTGGATTGGACCGCGACAACGTCGGGAGACAGACTCTCGAAGCTCTCCAGCATGCCCACCGCGCTATGACCTCCCAGCGATCCGAACACGAGCACGACGCGATCCTGGTCGAAGTGCTGCTTTACGGTCTCGATCAGGCGCCCCACCGAGTACGGATTGTGAGCGCCATCTACGACTATCGTCTTGCCTTCTCTGGCATAGACCTGGAACCGCGCAGGCCAGCAGACGTCTCGCACGCCCTGTGAGATAGCGTCATCAGACACGTTGAAGCCCCTGCCACGTAGTACCTCTATGGACGCAACCGCCGTTGCGACGTTCTCGATCTGATGGTCGCCAAGAAGCGGCGTCCACAGGTTGTAAGTGCTCTCTTCTCTTGAGAGTGCGATCGATTGACCCTTGAGATCCGCCGATACCTTGCCCATCGCGAAGTGGTCTGAAACGAATACCGTCGGAGAGCCCCTGTCGAGCGCAATTCGCTCGAAGACGCTTCTAGCCTCGGGCGACCACTGCGGAGCGATCACACATGGCACCCCAGGCTTGATTATTCCGGCCTTCTCAGTGGCGATCTTCCGAATCGTGCCGCCGAGCGTCGCCGCGTGGTCTATGCTAATGGACGTAATCGTTGAGACCTCGGGAGTCACTATATTGGTCGAGTCGAGCCGACCTCCCAGTCCCACCTCCAGAACCTGCACGTCGGCGCCGATGTTCCTAAAATGCACCATCGCGAGCACGGTCATCATCTCGAAGAAAGTGACGCCCCCGTATGGCCCCTCGGCCCCTACCTCCTCGACCGCAGGCCAGACCTGTGCTACGAGCGCGGCGAACTCCTCGCGTGAAATAGGCTGTAAGCCAACCCGGACGCGCTCGCAGACCGTGTGCAAATGCGGCGACGTATAGAGGCCGGTCTTGTAACCGGCGCTTGCAAGGATGGACGTAATAAGCGCGGATGTGCTGCCCTTCCCCTTGGTTCCCGCGACATGCACCGACGGGACGGCTCGATGCACCTGATCTAGGCGATCGGCGAGCATTCCAACTCTTTCGAGGTGGAATCCGGAGTGTCCCGGAGAGTGAGTCGAGCGCTCGAAATCGGCAAGTCCCATCGCGAGCTCGACGGCCTGATCGAATTTAAGTGTATGTAAAGAAACTGAGGTCATGTGATCTTGGCTCAAAGTGGCGAAGGTTCATCCACACAAGTACAAATACTGTAGCGTACCCGCAAATCGGTTGCCACCACCACACTAAGGCTAACACTTGGACGGCTGTCAATCATGGAAATCACGCACACTTCTCCAGACTCGACGCGGCAAGATTCAAAAGGTCCGGAATGTACTCCTCCAGTACGCGCCGATCGATCGACGGATACGTCAAGTGTGCCACTATATTGCTGTGGTAATGGAAAGCCCGTTCCAGCGCGGCAATAGGTCTGGCGACCTCGAACGCCTCCTCTAGGCTGTCTATCTCCGCGAATTCCGTCCATTCGGCAAGAAACGCACCCGCCAGCAGCGGCTCTCTGGAGACCTGAGGAATCAGAACCGGCGCGAACAGAGGGTTTGAAACCGAGGCATCCGACCAGTCCATGATGACTGGCGAATCGCCCCTGACGAATATATTGCCTGCATCCAGATCGCCGTGATCCAGAGTCGGAGGAAGCCCGACGGAATCAATCCGCTCACAAAGCCGGTCCACCAATTCGAGGTGAGGACCAAGACGAACCAGCGCCGAATGTGTACGCCGCGCTGCATAGCGCAGACCCAGATCATGGGAGTTCTGTGTCCACTGTCTGAGCGTGCACGAAATAGCAGACGTGCTTCGCCTCTTCAAACCTAATCTGTCGAGTGAACTAAGGTCGCTCGCGAACTCGATCTGGATGCGCGCCAACGCCCGCATCACTTCTCGCCAGAGGTCAGCGCTGTCAATGGCCTCGAGTGTAATCTCCCCGAGATCCTCCATGAGCATCCAGCCGCGAGTCCTGTCCACGGCCGCCAGACGCGGACTGACTTCTGGAAATCGGTCTGCAACCGCAGCGGTCACAGCTGCCTCGTTGGAGAAAAAGCTCGGCGAAGCCTTGAAGTAGAGCCTTTCACCGACTCCAGCCGGGCCTACGGATATTCGCGCCACGCTCGATATCGACCACGACCGGACAGGCGTAGCGCTCCATTGACACTGTACGCCCCGCGATCCGAGATGACTGCCGATCCACTCTTGCGCATCGCGATCCCACTGTCCCGGCCATTCCCAGGGAACGACTGGCCTATCCGGTGTCTGGCCTGAGACTCGGTCACGCTCCAGTCGAATCAACGAAATCTGTGAATCACAGAGTCCCTCGATTCGATCTATTTCAACCGATTCCATCCAGCGAAGACCATCGCTCAAGTCGTCATCGGAGCGAGTCGTCACCAATGAGTATAGACGAGGCCTCCCTTTCTCTACGTCACCATCGTCG
>JAAXHZ010000412.1 GCA_012270625.1 Dehalococcoidia bacterium
ATTCTATGCCACGCCGATCGCGCGAGTGGCACGTGAAAGGCGACGAAGAAGGCAATCTCACAGGACCAGCTCCGATCATGGTCCACCTAGATCCTAGCAGCGACGCGAAGAAGTGGCGCGACGGGTTCACCTACGTTCTCCTTTGGATGCCGCCGGACCATCGAGCCCTCAGACCTAGCTTCCAGAGCGCCTTTGCCGAGGAAGAACTCGTCGAACTACCAGACGCAGGCAAGGACCAGTTCTGGGGTGCCCGAGTAGCACATCAACATGCCCCTGAGCCCTCCAGCTCAGATCTTGATCCTCGCGTACTCTTCGAGAGTCTGCGACTCTCGTCGCGCCACGCAGCAACACAACGCCATCGGAGCAACAAGGCCGTTGATCGCAGACTGCGAGCCGCGCTAGGGCGGGCTCAATTCGCAGAACACGCGGACTTCCGAACTGACTGGTCCGACGAGGTCGGCGCGGCAGTCTACACACACGGATCAGTGGCTGTCAGACTGCTGCGGCAGTACTGGCGCGACGGATCCCTTGGCGGCCTAGTTCTCGGGGAGACACTTCAGGAGTTGGGCTATCTCGACGATGTATCGTCGCATACCGACCGGCGTTCGCTGCTGGACGATGCACTCTCCGACGACGATCCTGATGTTCGTTATGCAGCTGCGCAGGGTCTCGTCTACCTAGCCGATCCTGCGTCCGTCGAGAGACTGCGGAGAGCCCGGACTGCTGAGCAGAACGCGATTGTGCAAGCGCAGATCGATGATGCGATTGACGCCGCTCGTGCTGGCCAACCTTAGCCGTGACGGCCCTATACCGCAAAGTCAGCAGCACTCGATGGGCAGACCCACGCTCGCCCGACGGGGACTTCAGAGCGATGCTGTTTTCGGATTTCCGTGTTGATCCGGATGGAATATCGACTTGGGAAGCCCCTATCGAACTCGCCGCACAAGTCATGGCTTCAACGCTCCCCGCGGTCAAAGCGATCACGCTACTTGATATTCCCAAAGAGATACTGGACGAGATGGGAATTCAAGTGATTCCAAGTTCAGGGTCCGCGCCCGACTCGGCTAGCAAGGACATCCATCGGAACATCCAGTGCACCCACGGCTCGCTTCTGACAAGATTGATTGATCGGCTCAGCCATGATCCGTCGTTCAGGACCTTCCGCACCAGTGAAGTCAGAATGCTGCTGGCCCAGCGCCTCGGCGATGGCGTCACGTTGGCGGAGTTGAGTCCACGAGTCGTGGATGATCTCATGCGGGCTGATCTCGTGAGCCAGAGCGAGGGACAGGAGGTGCTAGGCACCTCCTTGAGATATCGTCAAGAGTTGTGGATC
>JAAXHZ010000413.1:0-813 GCA_012270625.1 Dehalococcoidia bacterium
ATCTTCGTGTCGGTCATTGGAGGCACGCGCGAATACCGCGCCTCGAGGAGCTTCTGGTTTGCCGAATCCAGAAGCTCCTCGAGTTTATCTATCGTCAATGAGTGTCGCGCGGCGACATCGGCAGGAGTGGATGGCACATTCAGGATGGACATGCCCTCGAAGTTGCCTTCGTTGGTAACTCCGTAGTAGTCAGCGACGACTGCTGCGTCATCCGTTCCCAAGACCTCGACCAGATGCTCAGGTCTCCATACGAAGAACTTGCCCTCCACACCTTCGCTGTCAGCGTCCTGTGCCGAGTAGAAGCCGCCATCGGGCGAGGTCATCTCCCGAACAGCGTAGTCTATGATCCGCTCGGCAGTCCGACGATACTCGTGGTTCGCCGTCACTTGGTAGGCGTGCGTGTAGAGACGAGCGAGCAGCGCGTTATCGTAAAGCATTTTCTCAAAGTGAGGGACGAGCCAGAACGCGTCAGTGGAGTACCGGTGAAATCCTCCGCCTATCTGGTCGTGGATACCTCCGGCCGCCATCCTGTCGAGAGTGAACTCCACCATTTCCAGCGTCAGTGGTATGCCGGTTCTTGCGTAGAAGCGGAGCAGGAACTCAAGGGTAGTAGGCTGAGGAAACTTGGGTTGAAGCCCAAAGCCGCCCGACCGGTCGTCGAACTGTGGCAGCGCGGCGTCGAAAGCGGCTTGGAGAATCCCTTCAGTCAGCGGCTCTACTCCGGGATCTGGAGTGTAGGCCTGTCTGAGGCGGGCGACTAGCTGCTTTCCACTATTAAGCACATCAGAGCGTCGCGACTGGAAAGCCTCTGAA
>JAAXHZ010000413.1:821-2434 GCA_012270625.1 Dehalococcoidia bacterium
GGTTCGCCCTCCGCGGTCAGGAAAACAGTCATTGGCCATCCGCCATGACCTGTCATCGCCTGGACGGCCGTCATATATACGGAGTCGACGTCTGGGCGCTCTTCGCGATCAACCTTGATATTGACGAACATGGTGTTCATCAATTCGGCTATGCTTTCGTCCTCGAACGACTCACGCTCCATGACGTGGCACCAGTGGCATGACGAGTACCCGACACTCAACAGGATGGGAACGTCCCGCTGGCGCGCGGACTCAAAAGCCTCTTCGCCCCAAGGGTACCAGTCCACCGGATTCTCCGAATGTTGGAGGAGATATGGACTCGTCTCACTCGCCAGTCGATTGGGCATGGCAGTGTGTCAGAGACCAGTGACTTCCAGGGTAGTGACCTGCATTGAGCTCATGTCAGCCACCCGGATAGCATGATTGTTGGTATCGGCTATGTAGAGCTTGCTGTTGAATGCACTTAGTCCTGCCGGCTCGAAGAAAGATGCCTCCTTAGCCGATCCATCCTCATGTCCAGTAGCCCCGGACCCGAACACTGATCGGCATGCTCCGGTGGCAGGTGCCAGTCGCTTGATCTTGTTGTTGTACGTGTCGGCAACCCAAAGCGCGCCGTCATAGAGTTCGACACCTATTGGATGCTGCAATCTCACGTCTTCGCCTATCCCATCCACGTCTCCGAATGTAAACAGATCGAGTCCCACAATCGATTTGACACTGCCCATTGGGTTGACGGTTGCCGATCGTATAGAGCTAGTCTCACTGTCGGCGAAGAATAGTGTCTGACCGTCGGTCGTGATTCCGCTGGGCTGCGCGAGCTCTGCCTGCGCCAGAGGGCCATCGATGATGCGCTCCCTGCCGTTGCCGGCGTGGACCGATGTTTCCCTTGAGTTCAGGTCGAGCTTCCAGAGTTGGTGGAATCCGGCCATCGCAATGTAGAGATGGTCTCGGACCTTAGTGACGTCCCAGGGCGAGTTGAGCGCCACGAACCGGCCGTTGCCGCCTGGATGGAACCCTCGCGACTGTAATCCTGTACCGGCAAGCGTCCTGACGCTCAGCGACTCGAGGTCGATCTGTCTGATGGCATGATTCTTGGTGTCTGCGACATACAGGTGGGGCCAGTCGAGGTCGCACCCCTGTGGATCGTAGAATCTGGCATCATCGGCAGTGCCGTCTTTGAGACCGCGTTCGCCACTTCCAATGATGGCCCTGACATTTCCTCCCAAGTCGGTCCATACGATTCTGTTGTGGTTCGAGTCCGAGATGAAGAGGCCGTGCTCTGACGCCAGCACTTTGCCTGGGAATGAGAGAGATCTCTGCCACTCCTTCTCGCTCTCTAAAGCGAAGCCTAAGGGGCGCCGGTCGATCTCTTCCGTGCGATCGTACTCATCGATCATCGTGGCTAGAAGATTGTCCAGCGCCTCTATTGGGAACTCGCCCTCGTGCTTGCCAACAACCTTGCCATCTGGTCCGATGAACATGAGTGTCGGCCAGGCTCGGACAGCGTACTGCTGCCAGACGATGAAGTCAGCGTCGTTTATGACCGGGTGCTCGATCTCGTATCTGAGAATCGCACGTCGGACGTTGTCCGTTGACTTCTCCGCATTGAACTT
>JAAXHZ010000413.1:2494-3581 GCA_012270625.1 Dehalococcoidia bacterium
AAGTCTAGGATAAGTATCTTGCCATTGAAGTCGGCAAGTTGCAGCGGGCGGTCAGTGTTGAGCCAGTCGAGGCTGGCAGGGAAGTCGGGCGCGTTAACCGTGCCCGCGAACTTTCGTGGACTCATTTCGTCAACCCCTGTTCTGAGCTACAGCGGCAGCCCTATGCGCGATCCGGTTGTCAATCAATGTCGCCAGCGGGCCACTGCTCCAGATTATACGCCATAGTCCAGAACATGTGCTCATACTGCGCGCTCGTTAGGTATGCGGACGTCATCCGGCCACGCAATTCGGGGCCGGAGTCTTGTGCAAGGTCGTCTAGCAGATCGCTCCATGCTTGGGTGCTCTCTTCGAGCAGGCCCTCCGAATATGTCGACTGCCATATGCTGAAGACCGGATGGTTGGGCTTGCTCAGTATCTTCCCAACCTCGTGGTAGATGCGAGGGCAGGGGAGAAGTGCGGCGACACCACATGCCATCCCACTGACACGCATGGCGACTTCCATGTGATTCTGGTACGCGAGATTGGTAGGAGCGGGCAGACTGCTTGACACTTCATCGGCCGATACGTCCAACGCCTCGAACAGGCTCGCATGGAGCGGGCGCTCGACTGGTGTGGTGACTCTCCTCAACAATCTGCGAGCCGTTTCCGTGTCCGGCGCAGCTGAGAGTGCAGCCGCAGCTGAGCGTCCGAATGCCCCTAGGTAGTGGTAGTCCTGGATAATATAGTATCTGAACTTCTGGAGTGGGAGTGTGCCGGCCTCCAACTCCTCCAAGAACGGATGATGATTGACAGCGTTCCATATAGGCTGCGCCAACTCCCAGAGGTAGTCGCTGAAAGACTGTTCACCCATATGCTCTGTCCAGGACCTCCACTCCAGCCGCGCCCGGCTTCCACGAGCGTTTTGCCACAATTGATTTCGGATCTGATATTGGAATATCTCTCCGCGAACCTGATATATCGTATCTAGATGTTGATATATCACGTTTCCGGGCTGAACTTGGATGCGCAGCATTGTTGAGGAGATATAAGGAAAGCGTCCCTGGCAGGATTCGAACCCGCGACCCGCTGCTTAGAAGGCAGCCGCTCT
>JAAXHZ010000414.1 GCA_012270625.1 Dehalococcoidia bacterium
TCGTACAGGCAGTGTATCCAGTGCGGCTACATGCGGGACTTGCCGCGTGCCGACCAGGCGCTCAGGTCACTGAAGCTGTCCGACTTCAACAAGAAGAAGGTAGCCTGAGCGGCCGCCCTCCGACACCAGGTTCCGAAGTGGCTGGCCGATTTACATAACACCCCTCAAGCAGGACGCCCCCTCGAATGAGGGGGCGTTGTGGTCACTTGATGATGGTTCCACCTAAAGGCATCATTTTCACAGCTACCCTAAATGACCTTACTTTAAGATCCTCTAGCAAGTCATCAAATGATGTCGAATCTTGATCAATGACGATGCATTGATCTAGCCCTACGACATTGGACTCCGTGATGGAGTTCTGCACGCTGCGTCCTTCTTGACTGAGCGTCAGAAGCACACTGGCTGCGCCGCGATAGACTTGCTTCAATGCCAAGCCCTCTAAATCCGCCTGCTTCCAACGTTCTCGCAGTGAAGTCTTACACGACAGCACAACTGGACGGATCGGGTCAAAGAGTAGAATGTCATACACTACGTTTGGAACATTCACGACCTTTGCTTGGTAGTATACAGGGAGAATACCTTCCTGATGGAGTGCTTCAAGGACGAGAGACTCGAACACTCTCCCATTCGTAGCTCGATTTGCAGCTGAGGACGTATTGTAGTTGTCACGGTACCATTGGTAACCAGCTAGCACAAGAGCAGACCCAGTGAGCCCGTCCGGGATGCTCCCGGCAACTTCATTGTACACAGCAGTGATACCTAGACTAGCAACTCTACTCCGCACTCTTTGAGAATCCTTTTTTGAGCGAGTTCACAGTACGGACGAGAAAGATCCATTCCGATGGCAGTCCGTCCGTGTTCAATTGCCTCAATCATAGTGGTTCCTGATCCGTTGAACGGATCCAAGACGGTATCTTCTCTGAACGAGAATAGTTGGATGCACCGCTTGGGCAACTCTCTAGGGAATGGGGCTTCATGACCTATTCGGGTAGCACTCTCGCCTGGAAAGTCCCATACCCCACGAACCCACTCCTTGAAATTATCGCCGCTGATTGTAGACGTCCCAGCCTTCCCTCTTCGCCAAAAGTCCTTATATAGAACAATTACAGTTTCGACTGCAGCTATCACGTGGGGCGCACTCGCCGATTTCCAACTCCCCCACGCAGTTCGCCTCGAAATGTTACCTTCATTCCACATGATGGTAGCATGGTACTGCCACCCGACCCTCATGGCGACTGTGGTCACATCGGCAGATAGAGGGGCCTTTCCTTGCTTGTTCTTATCTAGTGACACATTGACACAGAGTCTGCCTCCAGGCTTCGCCCATGTGTAGCAGTTTTCGAGCCAAGCTCGGGAGAAGTCAAGATAGGAGGCATAGTCGATTGTATCGTCTGTGTCCTCGTATTCCATCCCGACGTTGTACGGAGGGGATGTGACAATGAGATCAATCGAGTCCGCCTGCAGTATGTCGGCGTTGAGCGCGTCGCCGTGTATAAGCTCGTGGTGAGTGGTTTCGGGAAACGAGTCAAAGAGTTGTGGAGGGGCCTCTCGGATTGCCGGTATGTTCTTCCGTACCTCAGACACTCCAATCATCGTGCGTCTCTCCCTCGCATCGAATTTGTTGAACTGACCGTATGTATCGGCAACAGGATGATAGAACGATTGTGCGGCAACGTCAAGAGTATCTGTGCACTATTCTATGTGTCTATGCCCACTCAAGAGTTATTCCTACTCCAGGCCTAGCTGGTAGTGTTTGCCCTCGGTCTTGATGGACGGGGCGACGACCACCTCCGCGACCTCGTGCATCTCGCGGATGTCCTCGGCGCCGACCATGCCCAGGCAGATGTTCAGCGCGCCAACGAGGTTCTGTGTGCCGTCCACGACCGAACTCGGGCCGAACAGTATCTGCTCCAGCGTGCCCTTGACGCCGACCTTGACGCGCGTCCCGCGCGGCAGATTGGGGTCAGGGTTGGCCATTCCCCAGTTGTAGCCTCTGCCCGGAGCTTCTTCGGCTTGGGCAAGTGGAGTGCCTATCATGACCGCGTCGGCGCCAGAGGCCATCGCCTTGCACAGGTCACCGCCGGTGCGGATACCGCCATCGGTGATGATCGGGACGTATCTCCCAGTGCGCTCGTAGTAGTCGTCGCGCGCCGCCGCAGTGTCCATGGTAGCCGTGACCTGCGGGATTCCCACTCCGGTCACCTCGCGGGTCGTGCATGCCGCGCCCGGTCCGACGCCCACCAGTACGCCGTGAATGCCAGTCTCCATAAGCTCGAGCGCCACCTCATAGCTCACACAGTTGCCCACGATCACCGGGACCGTCACCATTTCGAGCAGCTCAGGGAACCGCAGTCCGCGCTCACTTTTCGAGATATGCCTCGCAGTGGTGACAGTGGACTGTACGACGATCATGTCAGCGCCCGCTTCGGCCGCGAGCGGCGCGAGGCGCTTGGTCCTTGCTGGTGTAAACGAAACGGCGCACTTTGCGCCGCTTGCCTTGATTTCTTCGACCCGCTCCCCGATCAGCTCTTCGCGAATTGGGGCGGAGTACACCTGCTGGAGCAGCGCCGTCACCTTTGACTGGGGCGTCTCGACTATCTCCTCGATGACGCTCTGCGGATCGTCGTAACGGCTGTGGACGCCCTCCATGTTGGTCACGGCCATTCCGCCGAGCCGGTCCATCTCGCCCGCGAATTGCGGCGACGAGACAGCGTCCATGGCGCCACCGAGGACTGGCGTGGACAGGGTGATCCCGTCCACCGAGAAGTCGGTGTTGGTCAGCTCAGGGTTTATCGTTATCGAGCCTGGCGCGATCGCCACCTCGTCGAAACCATATACTCGTCGAAGCTCTCTGAGGTGTCGGACCCCCATAGCGCGGAAACCTCCTGGGATTATGTCATTCTTGTATGGGCCGGCGTGGGCCGGAGTCTTTGATGTCGATTACCCCGGCGCTGCGACACTGTCACTCTCCGGGTCGTCGGGGGAAATGGGAGAGCCATGCTCTGCTGGACTCAGATTCGCGCCAGAATCGCGGCCATCATATCCTGTAGGTCAGGGAACAGATGCGCGTCTGACAGGTGCTGATGCGAGGCCACGAGCTCATCGTCGACGTAGATGTGGAACATCCCGTGAGTGCTCGGGATCAGGTTGAACTCGACGATCGAGTCACCGTTGCGGCTGAGGGCTTCTCCCGCCATCCAGGCGGCGCGCAGCGCGTGGCCTCAGTGCTGACAGTACTCCAATCGTATCCTGAGACCATCGTCCGCCATGCGCCCACCTCCTGCGATGGTATTACAACATGTTATGTCGGAGGGCCGCGTCTGGTCAATGGCGCAGAGACTTGAGAAAATTGCACTTATGCAATTTTCGAGGAGTGAGTGGAGATGAGGCCTGTCGGTTGGTACTCACGCTTGTCTGTACATATTTGCCTACCCCTGTAAACTGAGGGAAGGGGAGTGAGTAATTCTGAACCGGAGTGTGGTGTGCCAAGTGTGGAAGACAGAGTAAAAGCCCTCGCGCTTGAGATCGGGTTCGACCGCGTTGGCATAACCGGAGCCGAGCCCTTTGTTCGGGACGAAGCGGCTGCTGTCGAGCGTGTGCGATCCGGGCTGATGGACGGGCTTCCGTGGTACACCGAGGAGCGTGTGCGTCGAATGAACCGCCCCAGGCTGCTTCTTGAGGGCGCGCGTTCGGTGGTGTCTCTGGCGCTTAGTTACAACACCGGGGAGCCGTCTGACGAAGCGGCAAGTCCGCGCGGCAAGGTCGCTCGCTACGCCTGGGGACGCGACTACCACAGCCTGATAAAGAGCAGGACGAGGCGATTCGTGCGGGAGCTGCCCGACGTCGTCGGAAGAGCTGTGCGCACTCGCTACTTCGTTGACGATGGCCCGATGAACGACCGCGCCGCAGCCGAGCGCTCCGGCGTGGGATGGTTTGGCAAGAACACCAACATTCTCACACCAACGCACGGATCATGGGTGTTTCTGGCCGAGGTGGTTACCGATCTTCAGCTCAGGCCGGACCCGCCTCTGAAGAAGACCTGCGGAGAGTGTGTCCGCTGCATCCCGGCCTGTCCGACCGACGCGATCGTCGCGCCGTTCGTCATCGACAACCGGCGGTGCATATCTTTCCTGACGATCGAGCTTCGCGAGGCTATTCCGCGCAACCTGCGTCCGCTGATGGGCGACTGGGTGTTTGGCTGCGACATCTGCCAGGAGGTGTGTCCGGTCAATCGCAAGGCTGCGCCAAGCAGGGAAATCGAGTTCCGAAAGCGACACGACTTCGACGCGCCTGAGCTCATCCCACTGCTGAGCCTGGACGAAGATGGTTTCAGACAGCGGTTCAACGGCAGTCCGATCCGACGCGCCAAGCTCGCGGGACTTCAGAGAAACGTGTGCGTCGCGCTGGGCAACAT
>JAAXHZ010000415.1 GCA_012270625.1 Dehalococcoidia bacterium
ATCTCTGGGACTTCTGTCGTTAGCTCATCGCGCCAGGGGGCGAAATCGACAGTGTGCTGTACGCTGTACCAGGGCGGAGCGACGGCTGACGATCACCGGTCCCGGCTTAGTCGGCGAAGCTGCTCTCGCAGCGCGCGATTCTCGGACTCCAAAGCCCTCAGCGCCTCGTTCGACTCAGCAATCGTCTCATCCGACTCGGCAAGCGCTTCCTCCAATTCGATGTAACTCCTGAAGAACCTGTTCTCACTCGGGTCGATTACCTGAAGTCTGTCGGATTCCCAGTGGAAATCGAGATCCAGTGTGGGGCTGTGCGCCCAGAGGTCGCCGTCCGAGCCGGTGTGGGTCTCGATCAGCCTGTACTCTCCGGAGACGAGCATCTCTCCGATCAGCGGCGCGCCATAGAGGTCGCCGCCGCTTGGGTCGAATCGCCAGTACTCGCCGATACCTATGCGGGCGTACAGCTCGCGCTTGGCGGTGAGGTCGTTCCGCGCAGTGCTGGACGATGCTACCTCGATTACGAAATCGGGCGGTTTCCCGACTTCCCAGATCAGATACCCATTGCGTCTGCGAATGGCGTCTGCGTCCACACCCAGCGCGACGTACAGGTCCGGCGCAATCCTGCGATTCCGGTCGGAGCGATCGTAGTAGATGAATGTGTTGGTATCCACGAACACACCAGCTCGTCCGGAGAAGAAGGCGTCGATGGCAGAGTAGAGGTAGATGATGATGGGGTTTTGAAGCATACCTTCAGGCAGGGGCGGCGGATCTTCCAGATACCCCAGACGTTCGCCATCCTCGAGTTGCAGCTTGTATTTCAACACGCTGGTCTTGAGTGTCATAATTCCACACTTTCAGGCGACACAGGATCAGTATGAACGCCGAGTGTCGGCTGCCACTTCCATACCGCGCAGCCTATTTAGAGTGTAGCCGATGTCATCCCCAAACCCAATCCCATATCCTGTCCACGAGCGTTCTCTTCACCCATCCCAGGCGTACTTGCGGGCGGCGGCTTCGTCGAGGTCGCAGCCCCAGCCGGGCCTGGTTGGGATGGTCATCCAGCCGTTTTCGATCTCTGGGACTTCTGTCGTTAGCTC
>JAAXHZ010000416.1 GCA_012270625.1 Dehalococcoidia bacterium
CACAGGTGTTTCCTGCTCATCTGATGATAGACACCCACGAACCCGCGCTTGAGCAATGCCCAATGACTCTCCAAGCCGTTTGTGTGCGCCATACCGTTCACGAACTCCTTGACGCTGTGCTTCACTGACTCATGCGCACGCTGGATGCCAATGTAGGCGCGAGCCTCATCAGTGATGGCATTCGTCGATGTCCCACTCCTTGATGTGGGGGCCTGCTTGAACCGTCATGTCCTCAAGCCACGTGCCATCGGTGGCTTGAGGATTCATCTCGCTTGCAACGTCCAGCGCCTCTAAGATGCGATGTCTTGTGTTGGCGTCCTGAACGGCTACTCCTTATGCCACTGGGTAAAACTTCTGTCCCACCGTCGGAGCTTTTGGTGCCTATTGAGTATTGCGAATGTTCGTCCAGAATTCAGGTGCGCCAATTATAACGGGGTAGCCCGATGCTGGGTATATAATGACTGGCGACGAGCCTGTATCAGTTTAGTCGGCATCGCCCTGAGGGGTCAGAGGTCCCCTCTCCCTGAGGGAGAGGGTTAGGGTGAGGGTGAAATGGTCACCTGCCATACTGGTACAGCATCACTAGCGACACATGTATCGAGGCCGGAAATTGCTGATTGCGGGTGTGGACATTATCGAGATTCCCAGGATCAAGCGCGTGTTCGAGCAGTACGGCGAGAGATTTCTGCGTCGTATCTACACTGACCGCGAGATCGCGTACTGCCGAGGGCGCGCGCCGCAGCTCGCGAGCCGCTTCGCCGCCAAAGAGGCGACCATGAAAGCGCTCGGAACGGGCGTGCGCGGCATACGCTGGCGCGACATCGAGGTGGTGCGAGGCCGTGGACAGGCGCCGAGAATCGAGCTTCACGGGACGGCGAAAGCGAGAGCGGACCGTCTTGGACTCACCGACATTGCGCTCTCCCTCAGCCACTCGCGCGAATTCGCAGTCGCGTCCGTAGTCGGAGACAGCGAGAAGGGCAATATCCTGTATAGGCGATAGATCTCAGAAGCCAAGCTAAGAACGCCTCCAACCGACACACCGCGCGAGTTGCGACCAGGCGTTGGGCAGCTGAACAGGAGACAAGAGGCTGATCATGAGAATAGGACTTTTCATCGGAACTATGGGCGCAGCCGACACGCTTCAGGGCCAGGTGCAGCAGTCAGCCGAGGCGGAGGCCGACGGATTCGAGAGCTTCTGGACCGCGCAGGTAGCGGGAGTGGACGCGCTGACCCTGCTCGCTCTGTCCGGCGGAGCGACGCAGACCATAGAGATGGGCACAGCCGTCGTGCCGACCTACCCCAGGCACCCCATGGCGCTCGCCCAGCAGGCGCTCACTGCACAGGCAGCCACACACGGAAGACTCCTGCTCGGAATCGGACTTTCCCACAGGCCGGTTGTGGAAGACCGCTGGGGCATGTCCTTTCATGCGCCAGCGCAGCACATGGACGAGTACCTGACCGTGCTCCAGTCACTCATGTCCACGGGCAGCGTGGACTTCCAGGGCGACCACTTCAGCGTGTCCGGCGAGATTGCTCGAATGACCGATACCCCGCCTTCAGTGTGCGTCGCCGCGCTTGCCCCACGGATGCTGAGCATGGCTGGGTCACGGGCCGACGGCACCATAACGTGGATGGTCGGCCCACGCACGCTCGACACGCACATCGTTCCCAGGATCACGTCTGCCGCTGAGGGCGCAGGGCGACCCGCTCCGCGTGTCTGTGTAGGGCTGCCGATCTGCGTCACCGACGACAGCCAGGCCGGTTTCGAGGCCGCATCTGGATACTTCGGGCGCTACGGCGGCCTGCCGAGCTATCGGCGGATGCTGGACATCGAAGGAGTCGAAAGCCCGGCTGAGGTCGCGATCATCGGCAACGAGGCTGAGGTAGAGGCCCAGCTCAAGACGC
>JAAXHZ010000417.1 GCA_012270625.1 Dehalococcoidia bacterium
GAGGTCGTGGACGACGGCTTGGCATCTATATCCGACGATGGGCAGATAGAGGCAGCCGTGCCGGTTGCGCTGCTCACCGATCCTCCCCTGTACGAACCGCAGGCAGTCAAACCCCAGTGGTTGGATGACCTGCAAACGAAGGACCTTGCAGCCTTGCCACTACCCTCCGAGTCACCTGGCGACGTGCTGCTCTCGCTGCTGGCTTCCCCAAACATTGCGTCCAGGCACTGGATATACAGGCAGTACGATCATCAGGTCCAGACCAATACGGTTGTGTCTCCTGGTGGAGATGCGGCATTGCTTCGTGTAAAGGGCACTGAGAAGGGTCTGGCGGTCTCGACCGACGGAAACGGTCGCTACTGCTATTTGGATCCGTATGCGGGAGGCATGATTGCGGTTGCGGAGGCGTGCCGCAACGTCTCATGCACCGGCGCGACGCCAGTTGCGCTGACTGACTGCCTGAATTTCGGGAATCCAGAGAGACCGGAGATCTACTACCAGCTCCGAGAGGCTGTCGCGGGAATGGCCGAAGCGAGCAGGCGGTTCGACGCTCCCATTGTCAGCGGAAATGTCAGTCTGTACAACGAGACTCAGGGTGAGGGCATCTACCCGACTCCGGTGGTAGGAGCGCTGGGGCTGACCGAAGACGTGTCTGCGCACGCGACTGCCGCATTCAAAGACGAGGGCGACGTCATCGTTCTGCTGGGCAGGCGATCGCTTGTAGCCGACGCCGCCGACCTGGCCGGCAGCGAATTCTTGGAGTTGATGCACAGACTGGTCACCGGGCGCCCTAGGATAGACTTGGACCTGGAAGTTGCAGTTCAGAAAGTGTGCCGGACGCTGGTAGGAGCGGGCGTACTGAAGTCAGCGCACGACTGCTCTGACGGCGGTCTCTCCGTCGCAATTGCCGAGTGTGCAATCATGGGCAACCTGGGCGCCGACATCAATGCCGCTCTCGACAGCAGATGGGACGCCTCCCTATTCGGCGAAGGCCAATCAAGGATCGTCGTCACACTCAATCCCGCAGACCTCGATAGGCTGCGAGACGCATGTGACTCGGACGCAGTCCCATGGGTCGAGCTCGGAGTGGTGCGAGGCGGCGATGTCACATTTGGCGACACCTTGAGCGTTCCGGTCGCACACATCGCTGATGCGTACATGAACGGGCTGCCCAACGCGCTAGGCGCAAGTCCTCAGCCGACAGGGTAGGGGGGATATCGAACGGCTGCGACGGAGAAGACGGCGCAACTCGCCTGTAACATCCGTTTGTCAGAAGTCCCTAGCCTGTCGAGGGTGCGACCTTACGTTTCGCCTACCTCTAGGTCAGAATGTACGGGATGTCGAGCTCGCTAGTGATGTCCTGGAACCACTCGATCACTTCTGGATGGAACGGAATGCCCCGCTCGGCCCGCAGAACCTCCTCCTCAGACTCGGGAAGTCCCGGGAACAGAACGCGCTCGTGACCGGGCGCGGGAGGAGTCTCCCGAAGCATCCTCAAGAACTCGTCCATGGTCCGTTTGAACTCGGCGGTGTCCATGAACGCCTCGACGTTGTACGCGGCGACCATATGACCGAAGTTGGGACGACCCGGAACCGCACCAAAGCCGCCGCCGGACAGTATTCCGCCAAGTATGTCCACGATGCAGGCTAGACCGTAACCCTTGTGTGACCCCGACTCTCGCGTTCCACCGACAGGAAGCAGGAATGAAGACGCTCGACCCTCGTAACCTGGCACCGGCGGTTCCACCTCCTCCATGATGGGAACGCCGTTTGAGTCGGCGACCCAGCCTGGAAGCAGGGTGTTCCCCAGCCTGCGAGCGAGTCCGAGCTTGTTGCCCGCCACCGTGCTGGTAGCGGCGTCGAAGACGAACGGCGGCTCCTGGTCGGCGGGCGCGGCGACGGCTATCGGGTTGGTTCCCAGTCTCGGTTCGGCTCCGAACGTGGGCAGCACACCGGGAGGGCACGACGTGACGCACACGCCGATCTGGTCGTGCTCCAGCGCCATCATCGCGTGATACGAGGCCATCCCCAGATGCCGAGAGTTGTGAATGGTCACCATACCGACGCCGACGCTCTTGGCCTTCTCTATGGCTATCTCCATAGCCTTGGGGACGACTATTATGCCCAGTCCACGATCCGAGTCTATGTTGGCAGTAGCTGGGGTCTCGCGTGTAATACGCCAGTTCGGGTTGTTGTTCAGCTCGCCGCTGCCGTAGCCCGAGACGTATGATCTGAGCATGTTAGAGACACCGTGCGTCTCGACCCCGCGCATGTCAGCCATGACCAACACGTCTGTCGCAAGCTCGCTGTCCTCGTCGCTGACTCCCATCTTCTTGAATATGCTAGTCACCGTCTCGCGCAACGGCACCTCCTGAACGTGGACTGCCTCGTCAACTGGTACCTTGAAGTGCTCGAGCATGGGTTTCCTCCTGATCGTCGTTTAGCTGTCGTTTTGGCAGAACGAATTCTATTCCGACTGGTGTACAGGCGCAACAGGCGACGGCGCCTGAGATGTTTTGAATTTCGCCTTTATGTGGGCACCCCACTGGTTCTGGATGTAGGTCAATTGACTCACAGCGGATCCATCCAATGAGATGGGACTAACCAATCAGATTAGTGTTGACAATGGTATATAGTTAGTGCATACTAACTCCGCCTTTAAGACTATGCACATGATTGAGTGAGATGAGGTTAACTATGAGCCAGTCAACTCGATTTAGGCGCCCATTTGGGGGATTAGTTGGTTATCGAGCTTTGCTGCTTGCGGCTGCTGTGTTTGCGCTGATAGCAGTCGGCTGTGCCGCGGACGATTCAGCCGCGACTGCCAACAGCGAAGCAGCCATGGCTGCCGCGAGCGAGGCCGCAATCGCCGCGACTAAGGCCGCGACAGCAGCAGAAGACGCCGCGTCCGCGGCTCAGGTTGCCGCGTCTTCCGCGAAACTGGCAGTGGACTCATCTTCGATGATGAACGGAGCGGATCCTGGATCCTTGGTCGTCTATTCAGGGCGGAGCGAGTCGCTGGTAGCCCCGGTCATCAGGCAGTTCCAGGAAGCGACGGGTATAGACGTACAGGTCAAGTACGGTGGGACTTCGGCAATGGCAGCCACGTTACAGGAAGAGGGCAAGAACTCCCCGGCGGACATTTTCTGGGCCCAGGACCCCGGCGCGCTCGGCGCGCTGTCACCCATGTTCAAGCCGTTGCCGTCTGACATCACACTCGCGGTTCCCGAATGGGCCAGGGCTTCTGACGGCAGCTGGGTTGGGGTCACCGGCAGGGCGCGGGTCATTGTTTACAATGCCGATCTCGACGAGTCTGAACTGCCCAAGTCGGTAGAGGAGTTGACCGACCCGAAGTGGAAGGGGCGAATCGGATGGCCGCCGACCAATGCTTCGTTTAGGGTTATGGTCACGGCTATGCGTCACATCTGGGGTGAAGACAAGACCCGTGAGTGGCTCAAAGGAATGATTGAGAACGACGTCCAAGTGTATCCCAAGAACACTCCTATAGTTGACGCTGTGGGCAAGGGGGAGGTCGATGTCGGTCTGGTGAACCACTACTACCTGCACAGGTTCATCGCTGAGCACGGCGACGATTTCGGAGCCCGCAACCTCTTCCTCAACGACAGTGGCCCCGCGAGCCTGGTTATGGTAGCCGGATCGGGGATTCTGAAGACCAGTTCGAATCCTGAGAACGCGGAGCTGTTCCTGCGCTTCCTGCTCTCGCAGGTTGCCCAGCAGTACTTCGCGGCGTCCGTCTATGAGTACCCACTGATCGAGGGTGTGAAGACACACCGCCTTCTCCCTCCGATCGACACGCTGAACGGACCTGAGATAGACTTCGCGCTGCTCGACGACCTCGTGGGCACGGAGGCGCTGCTGCGCGAAGTCGGAGCGATTCCGTAAGAATTGGGCCTGAATGAAGCCTAGACAGTCGTAG
>JAAXHZ010000418.1 GCA_012270625.1 Dehalococcoidia bacterium
GGCCACAAGCTGAACGTCATAGATACGCCAGGTTACGCCGACTACAGAGGCGAGGTCGTGTCGGGCGTCCGGGTCGCGGACGCTGCCGTGATAGTCGTGGCAGCGCAGGCAGGCATAGAGGTCGGGACGGGACAGATGTGGAATCTCGCGGAAGAACGAGATTTGCCTCGCATTGTGTATATTTCCAAACTCGACAGAGAGAACGCCGACTTCTCCAGTGTCGTGGACGCTCTCCAAGAGCGGTTCGGGAGGCACCTGGTGCCAGTGCACCTGCCTATCGGGGCCGAGTCGTCACTCTCGGGCGTGCTAAACGTGCTGGATCCGGAATCGGACGTCCCGGCAGAATACGAGACCGAATTCGAGGAAGCTCGCGAACGACTGATAGAAGCGGTGGCTGAGATCGACGATGACTTGGCTACCAAGTACCTGGAAGGCGAAGAAATCACGCAGGAAGAGATGCTTTCGGGCGTCAAGCAGGGCCTCATGGAGGGTACGCTCGTTCCGATTCTTACCGGATCGCCACTTAAGGGTATCGGCGTCAGCGAGTTCATGGACTTCGCAGCCGCCTATCTGCCCTCGCCAGCCGACGCGCAGGCCGTGACAGCCAGGATACCGGGTTCGGAGGAGACTTCTCCGCTCGCATGCGACAGTGACGGTCCGCTTGCCGCGCTAGTGTTCAAGACTGCTGCGGACCCGTTCGTGGGCAAGCTGTCTTACTTCAGGGTTTACAGCGGCAGGTTCCAGAGCGACTCTCAGCTTCAAAACGCTAACCGGGGCGAAGGGGAACGGATCGGCCAGGTGTTCGAGGTCAGAGGAAGACAGCAGGACGCAGTGTCCGAGCTCGTTGCCGGGGACATCGGCGCTGTCACCAAGCTAAGCTCGGTTCTCACCGGAGACACGATAAGCTCTCGCGATCAGCCCGTCATACTCGGCGGCGTGGAGTTCCCTTCGCCGGCCTATATGATGGCGGTGTATCCGAAGAGCAAGGCGGACGTTGACAAGATGACCTCATCGCTCGCGCGAATCGTGGAGGAAGACCCGTCTATAGTCCTGACCCGACAGCCCGACACCAACGAGATGATAATGGGGGGCCTTGGAGATACTCACCTGGACGTTGCGATAGAGAAGATGCAGCGCAAGTTCGGGGCAGAGATGGTGCTGGACATTCCACGGGTGCCGTACAAGGAGACGATCAGCGGCAGGGCGCGGGTAGAGTACCGGCACAAGAAACAGACCGGAGGACATGGACAGTTTGGGCACGTCTGGATCGAAGTGGAGCCGCTTCCAAGAGGTTCTGGATTCGAGTTTGCCAACACGATCGTGGGTGGCGCCGTGCCTCGCGAGTACATCCCATCAGTCGAAAAAGGCGTCAGGGGCGCGCTCAGCGACGGCGTTGTGGCGGGATTCCCGGTAGTGGACCTGAAGGCGACGCTGGTGGACGGCAGCTACCATACCGTGGACTCGTCAGGAGTTTCATTCGAGATCGCGGGCGGACAGGCTGCAACCAAGGGCCTCCAAGCAGCCAAGCCGGTAATCCTAGAGCCTATTATGAGCGTGGACATCAGTGTCCCAGACGAGTTCACTGGCGACATAATCGGAGACCTCAATAGCCGTCGCGGCAGGATCCAGGGCATGGTGCCCAACGGTGACGGCACGACGACGGTGCAGGTCGAGGCGCCGCAGTCAGAGATGCTGAGCTACGCGACCGAGCTTCGCAGTCAGACCCAGGGGCAGGGCAGCTTCACGATGGACTTCAACCACTTTGAGGAAGTGCCCGCACACCTGGTCGATAGGGTCGTCCAGGTCAC
>JAAXHZ010000419.1 GCA_012270625.1 Dehalococcoidia bacterium
GGGAATTATATACTTATGCACATTTCCGCTATGGATTGAACGTCCAACTTACTCAGACCCACGTCCCTGATACCGTCCAGTCTCTTCCTTGAATTTCCACACCTTCTTGGGCTTGGCCCGCATCACTACGTCGGCGGTTTCCTCTGGACTGGCGTCTATCCGCTCAGGGTATCCTCACTTCACGGGTCACCCACGTCTTCGCTTGCCCGTTGATCCATCCGCTGGTTGGTTATGGTCTGACATAAAGTAACTACTCCATCTTTCGATGGTTCTGGAACGCGAAAACACTTGACCAGTCCGATTGCGCTTCCAATTGACGTTCACACGGCAGGTTATCCACCCTGCTTGAGACTAGATACTGACCTATCGCGGGGTCAGGCAGCGCGGGCGATTTGCCTGTCGCATGGAACACTGCATCGACGTAGTTGCCTTGTTCGTCGGGAATGGCACAGAACGTCGATGATGAACCGCCATCTGTTGCCATGCCTTCGGACATTCGATAGTTGAACTCGTCGGCCTGCCTGTATTGTGCAGCGAGTTCTTCACTCATCTCAGGCATTGACTCTGCAATCGCCTTCCACATACCACGTCGAGGATTGTAGAGTGGCCCTTGGAATGTGTCCAAAGCGGTCGTCCCAACGTCAACGACAAAGAGCGGAATGCTCAAGTCTCTAGCCAGAGCCACAGCAGAATCGGAGAGGTGAGACTTGTCGAACTCAATGAATGACAGTGGATCGCCACGCTTATCAAGAATCGTGATGTCTGGCCGGACGCGAGAGTCCAGAGATGGCACCTTCTGATCAGATATGACGCTGTCCGCACCATTCAACAAGTCCCAAACATGTGGTCTCAAGCAGATGTCACATATCCACACGACCTTGCCGAAGAATGGCTTGGGGTTGTCTTGAGCTACGGCCTTGCCCGAAGACCAATCAATCCGAGCAAAGCAGTAGTGTTCGTCAAGTTCAATTCCCCGGATTACACATACCAGACAGCCACTGATCTGAGAGCGCAGTAACCGTGTCCATTTCTGTATTGCTTCACGATGGGCTTTTGACTGACCTCTCCCACAGGGATGTTCTCTCTTCGGCATATGAGCAAATGAGGGACGACGGTTTTGGGGGAACCTTGGGTGGAGTTCGCAGGTCTCGTGATCCTGTGTAGCACCCCAATAGCGCAACCCGCTTACAGCGTTTTCAATACGGGTAAGAGTGCCGTCCATATCGAGTGCTGTAACTATTGAGTCGTTTGTCATCTATCGATCCCCGTGTTTGGATTCAGATTTCGCTCAGATTGTCAACTTCCTTGGGCGGATGGACTCCCAGCGCTCCATTGCCCATTCATGCCGAGTGATGAGTCTGACAGCTCGTTCCTCTCTCAGCATATCCGTCACGATGCGCCCTGCTTCCAAAGCCTTGTCTATCGTCTCTTCAATCGTCATATCATCGCTCCACCGCATCACCTTGTGTAGTGTAAGATCGACTGTGCCCGGCATTGGTGGTCACTCTCAGAATGGGCTGACCACACAATAGCACGACTGTTCTACGTGTGTCCAAAAGGCATAATTGCCAGCGGAAATGTGCATAAGTATATAATTCCCTTACTTTTCGTATCCCATCGTCAGACTGACTAGGTTCGTGGATTGGGCTGTAATCTGTCGAGGACGAGTGTATGCGTGACGTACAGGAGTGAGGTCCGCTGCTCTGATGGCGCGCTCACACCAGCAGGGTTGCAATCCCGGCGACGACCAGAGCCGCTGCCCACACGCGGTCCAGGTTGAACCAGGACTTTCTGAGGAGCGCAAGACCTACCTTCTCGTACACGACGATGGCGACGACCGCCATCACCGTGAACATCGCTGTCGTGTGAACTCCCACCGCCGTTAGCTGCAAGATCGCGGTCGAGACCGATGGCGATGCGCTGAAGAGCATGTATTCAGAGTGAGGCAGGTCGCGGGCGTCTATCGTCTCAGCGGCAGAAGACCCGTAACCGGGCAGGTTGAACAGCGCCGGTACGAGCATCAGGCCCGCGCCGTGCGCCGTCGCCATGAGGAACGACCATGACGTCAGGTCTCTAAACCCCACACGCATCCCGACCCAGCGGGGATGCGAGCTTCGCCACAACAGCTTGTACAGACCATAGGCGAGCAGCGCGACCGCGCCGACCCATTTCAGAATGTCTGTGGGCACGACCGTCCGGCTCGCCAACACGACCGCGACCACTATCGCGACCGAAACGGCGTGGCCCAGGGCTATAGGCGCAAATGCGCGCAGTACCGCGGGTCTGCTCTGCTCCTGAAGGCCGAGTGCGACCGCGAAGAGCCACCCCATGGCAGGATTGACCCCGTGGTACGCGCCCAGCGCGGCCAGCGCCAGCCAGGGCCAGAACTGGACTATTTCCACCGCCCCGCTTCCGGTCACCCAGACTGATCAGTCAGGGTAGCAGAACGAGTCGGAAGATGAGTCCCCGCCTTCCAGCCTGATCTGGTGTGGACGCTCGTCACCAAAGTCGATGAAGAAGTCCGGATCGACCTCAATTCCGCCGTCCGACGACGCGTTGATCTTGGTCGTCCAGCCTCTTATGCCTTCTGGGTAGAACTGCTCGTCCCATGCGATGTACAGCGAGTTGGTCAGATAGACCCTGCTTCCATCGCGGCTGACTTCTACCATCTGCGGCCCGCCGTTCAACGCCGTCCCATTTGGATGGGCGACCTTCCTGGTGATTCCGCCCAGATGGGCGGAGCCGGTCAACTTGGCGTCGAAGGGATCGGACACGTCGTACTGTCGCAGCTCGCCCGTGCCCCAGCACGACACATACAGATACTTGTCGTCCAGGCTGAGGTTGATGTCGGTTATCACAGGCGGAACCGCGCCGAAGCCCTGCAGCAGCGGAGGCAGAAGCTCAGGATCGGCAGGCTCGGCCGGGACCTCGATGACCTTCGTGGCCGTCCACTCGTCGCCGTCCTGATGCCATAGGAATACCGACCCTGACAGGTCTTTCAGGCTGGTCACGACTCCGACGAAGCCGTATGCCTTTCTGGGGTTGTGCGCGGGCCGGAGCTCCAGGGCCATCTGGTGCTCGGCTCCCAGATCTATCACCTGCTTGTGCTTGCGCGTTCTGAGGTCCCAGACATGGAGCTGATGACCGTACTGGCTGTCCAGAAGCAGCTCTGGAACGACTCCTGACTCCACCATCTTGGGAGTTCCCCACTC
>JAAXHZ010000420.1 GCA_012270625.1 Dehalococcoidia bacterium
CTGGATGGACAGCAGCGAGCGGAGTTGTACATCTGCGAGAATCGCAGTCCGCCTTCCGCGAGCGAGTCCAGGTTGGGCGTGCGTATCTCGGACCCGAAGCATCCGATGTCCGAGTAACCCATGTCATCCACCAGGATGACGATGATGTTCGGTTTACCGGGTGCGCCTTCGGGCATGTCGCGACTCCACCTGTCTGAGTCTCTCTGGGCGCGGCCGCCCGGCTCGGAGTCTAAGAGGCAGGCAGATTGAGTGTCAACCCGTGAACAGCTCCGTGTCGCGGTACCAGTCCGTCCACGCGAACCAGAACGACAGGTGCGATGGGAGCCGCTCCAGCCTCGACCCGGACAGCTCGCCCTCGACAGCCAGACCGCTGAACGCCGACCAGATGGTGCCGGTCTCCTCGTCCACCAGCTTTGTCTGAACCCCGTTCGGCTCGCCGTCGAGCGCGAATGTCAGCTCGCGACCGTCCACGGTGCGATCGAAGACCAGCGTCGTGCCAGTCGGCCCGTCCATGTAAACCAGCGCTGGCTGTCCGCCAACATCGTCGTTCACGACAGGGTTATTCAGCAGATCGGCCGTCGGGTATGCCTTCGTGACGCCGTTGAAGTCAACGCCGACGACCAGCTGCTTGTCGTGCAGCCTGTCGTCCTCGTAAGCCTGGCCGATCACTCCAGGCTTGTTGCTCATGTAGTACCCGTTGTAGTTGTCGTAGTTGCCCAGACCGCCTGTTGTCATGACTTTTGTATCGGGATGAAGCTCCTTCCAGGTCGCCCAGGTTGTCTGGGTAACCGGGAACACGTCCAGATCTACGCCTTCGAGCTCACCCTCCACGCCCTTTCTCAAGAACTGGCTCCAGAGAGTGCGTGTCTGGTGGTCGTACATCACCAGCGCGTTCATAATCAGCTTGCCCGATACGCCGAATGTGTGCTCTTCGTCTCCGATGGTGCGGCTATACACGATAGCCGAGAAGCACAGCGGTCACCACGTGACCGCGACCGGCTGACCTCCAACCGTGTCGTTGACGATTTCGTGTGAGCTCAGGGTGGGAATCGAATACGCCCGATGGTCGCCGTTGATGGAGAGGCCAAGCACAAGGTTGTGGGGCTCTAGCTGCGCGTCGGCATCCTCGGCAGTAGTGAACTCCGGTTCGAGTATCGCGGGAATCGCGTCAAATGGCAGCAGAGTTACGATTTTGAGATCGCGTTCTTCAGCTTCAGACGCGGCAGTAACAGGCGCCGACGCATCCGATGTAGCCGCGGTCTCCGGCGCCGCGGTCGGCGCAGGCATGGACGTCGACGTTGGGGCGGGTGTCGCCGGCACGGACGTGGAAGTCGCGCGTGCGGCAACGGTGGGAAGCGCCGCGGTCGCCTCAGCAGGGCTGGTCGTCGGCGATGGCATGGCTGCCTGCGCCCGCGCGCTCAGCACGGACGTCGAAGCAGGGGCTTCGCGTGACTCCACCTGCTGGGGAGCGCTGGTCTCGCTGCTTGAACAGGCCACTCCCACAGCGATCAAGCAGACTGTCATCAGCATTGCAACCCGTAATATGGACGAGAGAATTGCATAAGCCCGGCTTTGGACTCCATCGGGGCAATCTGGGGAGGCTCTCACTCCTAACTCCTCTCCACTCACTCCTCGAAAATTGCACTTATGCAATTTTCTCATGGACATACTGTGAAAAACTCCCGATATATAGGGCTTGGTAGCCATTGGATGCAAGTGCGGCGCCGCACGGTTCAGGGTTCAGCCGATCTGACGGGGCGACGGCCCCCATCGCTCCTCGTGTGAGGCTATCAGGTCTGCCAGGGTCTCCCGGTACGTATCGCCTCTGATCGGCACGGTGGTCATGATCAGCGCATCCTCCCGATTGTCGGAGTAGTAGCCCCTTCGGACGCCCCGCTCGGTAAACTTGTACTTCTTGTACAGATTCTGGGCGATGTAGTTGGAGACGCGCACCTCGAGCGTTACGACTCGCGACTCCATCTCGACGGCCTGCTCGATAGCAGAGATCAGCAGCACCTCGCCCAGGCCGAAGCCGCGATACTCGCTCCTGACCCCGATGGACACGATGTGGGCTTCATCGACCATGTACCACAAGCCGACGAACCCGACGATGAGGTCGTCCCCAGGCTGCCAGGATGGGTTGCGTCCCCTCCACATCTGGCGCGCGCCCGACATCAGCCGGTTGAACAGGGGGCCGTTACGCGCTTCGACCGGTCCATCAGGAAACGGAGGCAGACCTGTATCGTCATCTGAGCTCCCGCCGCTTCGCGACAGGACGAGATAGCGCGCGATCCTGTTCCGCAGCTCACGCCTGAAAGACGTTGGCGGAAACAGGGTGGGGAAGGCGTCCTTCTCGACCTCAGCAGCCTGTCCCAAGTCGCTCTCCTCCATCGGGCGCACGCTGAACGGACGTGTCACTGTCCTCGAATGTCTATGGACCACACTCATGATAGTTGTATTAGTCCTGGTTCAGGGCGGAAAGGGGTGGCTCTCACTCCTCTTCACTCACTCATCAGATCCTTACAAAGGTAGGGCAAGCTCGAATCCCAATCA
>JAAXHZ010000421.1 GCA_012270625.1 Dehalococcoidia bacterium
CGCGTTTGACTGTCGGCTACTCGCCTCGCAAAGGCCACCGAATCCATCATCACTCCCTTCCTAAAACAAGGAGTACTTCCTTGTTAGTCCCTTGAACAGTGGGTCGTCAAAGAATATTATCTCAAGGTTCTGTTCAATATCTTCCGCTATCACGTTCAGTCGTTCGTGTACGCTAACGCCCTCGTCGGACCGAATCAGATCTCTCTTATCTGTTCCCTCCACGATGTCAAGGAACTCATCGTATGCCCCGAGCATCTTCCCCATAGCTGCCTTTCCATCAGCGCTTAGTTTATCGTAACAGCCCGCCAGCCTGGCCAGTGGCGTACGCTCAAATTCGGAGAGCAGATATGACACCATCGCATCGTACTCGGTTGCATCGCCATCTCTACGTGACGCTACCTCGCTTCTGGCCAAGAGGACGACGGCCAATGATCCAGCGAAAAGTACCTTACGAGTTGTCAGTAGCTTCGCCAAACGCAAGCGCGAGTCACCGGCAACATCTCCCCACCTCTTGGCCGCAAAATCAACTGCCTTAGTTCGCCAGTATCTGACCAAGTCATTGAGCAAGAATCTTGGGACATTCACCGAGTTGTTGTCTTGTTCCTCCGGATCGTAGTCGGCGCAATACCTCTCGATCATGAGACGTAGCACTGTCTGTCTCACTTGCGGATCGTATACGGATGCCGACTCCGTCAGAATCAACAGCCTGCGCGTCGTGTCGATGTTGGAGTCCGCCTGCAACCCAATCCGCGTTACCAATTCCTGCGCAATCGCAAAGTCACCGAACAGACCCTGTTGGCCGGGACCTTCCATTCCCTCTTCCGACACGGCGCTCTCAGCAGCACTCTTGAGTTTCGCGAGCGTCCTTGCTCGCACGTTCCGGTCAACCAGAATCAGATAGTCGGCGTCTCCTCCTTCAGTGAACTCATGCCTAGCAAGAGAGCCACAAAAGACGACATCTAGCCCCTTCGTGTCGTTCGACGGGGGTAGCGCCTCTTCCAAGGATGTGCGGAATGACTCGAAGGTCTCTTCAGTCCGGACCCAAGCCTTCTCGAGCGCCGGTATTGGGATGCTCTGCTCTTGAGCAACGTGGGTTATTCTGGCGTCGAGGCCGCCGTCCGTCATAGAGTTACTCGGACGGGGAGGTACTGCACGGCATCTTGACTCACACTGGACTCCTCAGCAAGAGCCCACCACTAGAGAGCAATGTAGCACGTGTGTTCGCTACCGCCAAGAGCCGCTCCTCCGCACTACCGTTGCGACTCTGCCTGCCTGAGCGGCGCCGGATCCGTGGCAGCGCGCAAGTCGTCCTCCACCCCTCGCGGCGGTAAAATAGATACAGAGACTCAGAGAGGACTACGCCAGTGCTGATCTCCGAACGGATGGCGAAGGCGCTCAGCGATCACCTGACCAACGAGTACTGGGCCGCCATCCAGTACACGATGATCTCCTCCTACTTCAGCCGCGAGGCGCTGCCCCAGCTCGCCGGCCTCTTCCGCACCCAGGTCACCGAGGAACTGATGCACGCCCAGAAGATCGTCGACTACGTCACCGAGGCGGGCGGCGTCGTCGAGGTGCCCGCCATCCCGCAGGGCGACTCGGACTTCGGCTCCGTCGAGGAAGCCGTCCAGCTCGCCCTCGACGCCGAGTTGCGCGTCGCAAAGGCCTTCGACGTGCTCATGGACCTCGCCATCGAGGAGCGCGACCACCTCGCGCGCGGCTTCCTCCAGTGGTTCGTCGACGAGCAGCTCGAGGAGGTCTCGACGATGGACGACCTGCTCAAGGTCGTGCGCCGCGCGGGCGACAACCTGCTCTACGTCGAGGACTA
>JAAXHZ010000422.1 GCA_012270625.1 Dehalococcoidia bacterium
TGGACGCTGGTGTGTTGGTGTTGTGCCTCCCTTCACCGGTAAGGCCCACAGGCTGATACGGGCGCACATTTCGGAGATCGAACGTGACGACGCGGATAACAGGAGGTTCGCACAGGGGACGCCGACTGAGAACCTCAACGGGAGCGGGTCTGAGACCTACGTCCGAGCGTGTGAGAGCGGCCCTATTCTCCATCATCGGCAGTGAAGCCGTTGATGGAAAGCGAGTGGCTGACCTGTATGCCGGAACAGGCTCCATCGGACTCGACGCGCTGAGTCGCGGCGCTGCGTGGGTCGATTTCATCGAGAGCAACCGCAGGCTTTGCGGAGAGCTCACGCAGAGACTCCGTTCATGGTCCATGGAGACCAGGGCAAGGGTGTACAGGGGAAGAGTCCTGAGCCTGCTGAATAGCTTGCCCGGAGGCTACGACCTGGTGGTCGCCGATCCTCCGTACAGCTCGACCGAGTTGGCGGATGTGGTGGACAGGATGCAGTCTGCGCGATTGGTCAACCCCGGTGGGCTGGTTGTTCTGGAACATCGGTCTGGTTCGACAGAAGAGTTCGCAACTGGAAGGTTTGATTTGGAGACTACAAAGAGATACGGAGACACAGAGTTGACCGTTCTTTCAGCCGGAGCTGAACATGGCTAGAGCAATCTACCCGGGCAGCTTCGATCCCGCGCACCACGGGCACATCGACATAGCCAAGCGTGCGGCTTCAGTGTTCGATGAGCTCATCATCGCCGTTTACAAGTCCCCGCCGACGAAGAGGCTGATGTTTTCGACCGAAGAGCGTGTCGAAATGTTCGCCAAGTCTGTCGAGGACATACCGAACATTAGAGTGGTCCCGTTCACCGGACTCGCGCCATCGGTCGCGCGCGACCACGACGCCAAGTTCATCGTCCGCGGACTCAGAGCCGGTTTCGACTTCGAGTTGGAGTTCGAAATGGCACTGATGTGGCGCCACATCGCTCCCGACATCGACGTAGTCTGCATTATGAGCTCGCTGGAGTACCAGTTCATCTACTCCAGCCGTATCAAAGAGGTGGCGACACTCGGAGCAGACGTTTCCGAGCTGGTCCCGCCTCACATCGAAGAGGCCCTGCTGAAGAAACTAGGACACTAGTCAAGGCCCACTCCGACATACACAGGTTTCACGACCACAAGTCCAGATATTGCCCCAGATATTGCCAAGGAGGGAAAAGGTGGACTTTGAACAGGCATACGGCGAACTGCAGCGACTGTACTCCAGCGCCAATCGCGTACCGGGGCTCCGCCGAAAGGTAATGGTGGACGCCGATGAGTTCGCGAGAGTAATCAACGAGCTTCGAACTGTAATGCCGGCAGATATCCAGGAAGCGCAGGAGATCATCCGCCAGAAGGACAGCATCCTGAACCAGACGTACCTGGAATCCCAGCGCCTGAAGACTCAGGTCGAGGAAGAGGTGTCAGCCCAGAAGATGGCGTCTCAGCGGGAGCACGAATCGATGGTGGGCGAGTCCTCTATCCTCAAGGCTGCCGAGAACCGCGCCGAGGAGATCAGGGAACATGCGCAGGGCGAGGGCGAGGAGATCATCCAGGACGCCCAGCGACGCGCTTACCGGATAGTCACAGAGGCCGAGGACATCGCGTCGGCTCGTCGTGAAGGTGCCAACCAGTACGCAAGCGAGGTGCTGTTCAGCCTCGAAGAGCAGTTGTCGGAGATCTTGGGACAGATTCGCCGCGGCATCGACACTCTCAGACCTGAGGCAGACGTGCGACGCCCAGCGAACAGCGACAACATGCACGTGGGCGTATAACCCGCTGGATGACCGACTGAGACCGTATCAGAGTGGACCGGCCAACTCCGACATCCTGATATATCGGCCATTTACGTCAGTGCCGGTGGCGTTCAGACGGGCTTGATTGCGCTTATGTTCATGCTGTGGATGTTTGAGCGCCACCCCTCTTCCCTCCAGGGAGCCGACGAGACTATCTGAACGTCCGTAAACCCGGCCGCTTCCATGCGCCCGAGGTACACGTCCTTCATCTCCGTCCCGGCAAGACACGATACCCAGTTGGCGGTATCTTCCGCCTCCTCTTCAGGTATCTCATCGATCTTCACCAGGTCGGAGACCATCAGCCTGCCCCCGGGCCTGAGAATCCGGTACGCTTCGCCGAACACGAGGTCCTTGTCCGGGGCCAGGTTTATTACACAGTTGGAGATGATCGCGTCCACACTCCCATCTTCGAGCGGCGTGCTCTCCATTTCAGAGAGATGGAACTCGACGTTGTCGAGCCCCAGACTGGCGGCATTGCTTCTGGCGAGGTCCACCATGTCCTCTGTCATGTCGATTCCAACCACCCGACCCTGCTCTCCCACCGCCTTGGCGGCGATAAAGCAGTCGATACCCCCTCCACTGCCGAAGTCAACCACCGTCTCTCCAGTCTGAAGCGTCCCTATGGCATGAGGATTACCGCAACCGGCGGACGCCGCCAACGCCTCCGCTGGCAGACCATCCGTCTGACCTGATGCGTATAACGGCAGAATGGTGTCCAGGTCTGTCTCGCCATCAGAACAGCAATCCGTGGCGCAGCAGTCGGAACCGCTCGCGGAGTTCCTGGCAAGCTCACCATACCTCTCACGTACGACTTCCTTGATCTGAATATCATCCAGCTGTGTCATTGCTATCTCTCCCTTAGTCGTGTTGATGTCTCCATTGAGAGTAACACAGATTTCCACGTCTGCCACCTTCTCATTCTTGACCGAGCCTGTATCAATTCAGTC
>JAAXHZ010000423.1:0-2051 GCA_012270625.1 Dehalococcoidia bacterium
GGGGTGAGGGTGACCTAAGCTACTCCATCTGTGTGATGGTTGATAATGAAAAGGCCCTGCCTTGCCCACGAGCTAGGATAACCTCATTGCGATGTCCACAACTTCCCACTGGCAGGTTCTTGGGCGAAAATGAAAAGTGCGCTGACATGGGACGCCGAGGCAACACTTTGAGACCTGAGCGCCTGGAATTCAATAGACGGCTGTCACTGCGCAGAAGGAGTCGAACATGGACTACACCGATCTTCTCTTCCCAACGTTTGTTGTGGGAAGCCTCCCGCGTCCGCAATGGGTTCGGGACCTCATCGAGGAACGCAAGGCCGGGCGCATCAGCGAGTCAGACGCTGACAGGCTGCTGGACGATGCGGTGCCATCGGCGATCCGAATGCAGGAGCGTGCCGGAGTGGACTACATCTCCGACGGTGAGTGGCGTCGCGAGAGCTACGTAAAGGTCTTTACCCAGGCCGTGCACGGCTTCACGGACGATCTTCTTGCATCCGGAGGCGCTTCCCCGTTCTCCCACTTGGGTTATCCGGCGGTCACCTCGAAGATGTCGGCGCATAGACCGATTGCAGTGGACGAGGCCCAGTTTCTGCGCAAGAACACCGAATCGGAGATCATAGTAGCCGTTCCCTCCCCGTACACCATCGGTCGGAGAATGTGGAGCGCTGAACACTCAGCTATGGCCTACCCGACCCGCGAGGAGTTCATCGAGGAGTGCAGTCCGATTGTCAGGGATGAGCTGCGCCGCCTCGCCGACCTTGGAGTGGATATGGTCCAGCTCGACGATCCCTGGCTGGGGCTTCTGGTTGACCCTGTGTACAGGCAGAACGAGGGAATCACCGACATAGACCACGAGATCGAGTTGTCCGTCAGCTCGGTAAACCGCGCCGTCGATGGTCTCGACAGCGTACCTGTCAGCGTGCATATCTGCCATGCCCACTTCAACAGGCAGCACAGCACGCAGGGCCCGTATGATCTCATTATTGGAGCGCTTGCCGAGATGAGCGTAGATCGGTTCGCTATGGAGTTCGCGACGCCCGACGCCGGTGGAATTGAGGTTCTCAAGGGCTTTCCGAACGACAAGATGCTTGGGCTTGGCGTTATCGACCACACCGACTCCCACGTGGAGACACCCGACGAGGTCGCAGCGAGGGCAGAGGCAGCGATGGAATACGTACCAAAGGAGCGTCTCACGCTCAATCCCGACTGTGGCTTCTCCCCCTCCAGCGTCAATCCAATGGACTTCGACGAGGCATACCTCAAGCTGAGCGCCATGAGCCATGGGGCGCGTCTTCTGAGGGAGAAGTACGGGGACTAGAATAAACGCCGACCAGATTGACAATTCGGAGGCTGCTCGGCTATTCTGACGCGCACAGATAGGTAGCGGGAGCTAGGGACGACCGGGCTGAGAGGGCGGATTTTAGTCGCCGCCGACCGTGATAACCTGATCTGGGTAATGCCAGCGCAGGGATTGAATTTGAAACTTCAGACAGCGCTGGCGCGAGACCTGGGCGGCGCTGACATAGGTTGCCACTTGGGGCTCTCATTGAGAGCCCCTTTACATTTGCAGGTTTAACCTGCTGAGGGAGGACGGCAATGGATGACAAGCTGGTCATTGCGGGCAAGGAGTTCGATTCTCGCCTCATGGTGGGGACAGGCCGGCATAGGACCAACGAGGAGATGGTCGAGTCCGTCGAGGCGTCAGGCGCGGAGATCATCACTGTCGCGATCCGCAGGCTCGACCTCGACAATCTCGAAGAGAAGAACATTCTCGACTACTTCGATTGGAACGAGTACACCATCTTGCCTAACACCGCAGGCTGCAAGACCGCCGATGAAGCCATCTTCACGGCTCACCTGGCCCGCGAGGTAACTAACACAGACTGGATCAAGCTGGAAGTGATCCCGTATCCAGAGTATCTCCTTCCAGACCCGAGGGGCACTTTCGACGCCGCCAAGCAGCTGATCGAAGAGGGTTTTGTGGTACTCCCGTACATCCACGCCGACCCCGTCCTCGCCAAGCAGCTCGAAGAGATCGGCTGCGCGACTGT
>JAAXHZ010000423.1:2155-2644 GCA_012270625.1 Dehalococcoidia bacterium
GCGATCGCCCAGGCTGAAGACCCAGCCGGTATGGGCGAGGCGTTCAAGCTCGGAGTGCAGGCGGGCCGGATGGCATACAACGCAGGTCGGATAGCGCGGAGAGACACGGGCGTTCCGTCCAGCCCGGTTGAAGGCGTTGCCGCTGCTACAGTCTGAAGATGCGTCCCCAGTTGCACTCACCCTGCCTCTGCCTCGTCACCGATCGAAAGCGAACGAAGTCGGGTAATGTGGCAGCGACTGTTGCCGCTAGCCTCGAAGGCGGTGTGGACATGGTCCAGCTCCGCGAAAAGGATATGCCTCCGTTCGAGCTGCTCCGGCTCGCGCGCCGACTCCGCCGTGTGACGAAGGGCAGGGCGCTGCTGGTCGTCAACGACCGCGTGGACGTAGCGATGCTCGCAGACGCTGACGGGGTCCAGCTGGGCGAGACTGCGCTGGACGTTGCAGATGTCCGTAAGCTGGTCGGCCCAGATATGCTCATCGGCCGGTCTG
>JAAXHZ010000424.1 GCA_012270625.1 Dehalococcoidia bacterium
TACTCCGGTGGACTCAACGGCAAGGGCTTCGTGTTCAACAATCCGAATGCGAAGACGACTTGCGGCTGTGGGACTTCGTTCAGCGTCTAGGCATCTCTCGACCGGTCCGCGAAGGATCTTAGAACCAGTGCGCCGCGTCTCTTGAAACGCGGCGCTTCTTTTTCCGGAGGCAACCACCGATGGCTAGCCAGGTTTCTATACTGTCCCCGCTGACATCCGAACTAACGGAGAACGCGGTCGCCTTCGATGTTTCAGACTTCGGCAGGCTAAGAGTAACCGGAGAGGACGCGATCGACCTGCTTGATCGCCTCTCCACCAATGACCTGAGGCTGCTTGAGGTCGGCGCTGGGATTGGGACCGTGCTGACAACTAACAAGGGCAGGATCATCGACCTGCTCCGCATTCTCAGGCGGGACAACGATCTTATGATGTTGACAAGTCCTGGGACACGGCAGCAGGTAGCGGACTGGATAGAATTCTACACATTCGCCGAGGACATCGAAGTTGAGGACGTCACCGAAGAGACATCACAGTGGCTCGTTGTCGGAGGAGACTCGCAAGATGCCGTCGGCCGGGCCGGATACGACACGAACGGGCTGGACGATCATCTGAGCCACTGGACTTCGAGCGAAGACTCGATTGTCTTCCGGTCCAGTTTCGGGGAGATCACGGCGTATGAGCTGATAGCGCCAGTGAACGACGGAGCTCCGCTGTTTGGTCTGGAGGCTCTTGGCCAGTCAGACCTTGCCCGCCTGCGTGTGGAACAGGGAGTCCCAGCCTATCCTAACGAGATGAACGAGGACCGAAACCCGCTGGAATCCCTTCTGAAACCCCATATCAGCTTCAACAAGGGGTGCTACATCGGCCAGGAGGTGGTGGCGCGACTTAACACGTATGATCGCGTGCAGCGGTTCCTGTGCCAGCTGACGATGGACAACGGTGTGGTCGTTGACGCCGGATCGGGCGTAGTGGTCGATGGCAATCAAGTAGGAGAGGTGACGACGTCGGCGCCGGGGCTTGCGCTGGCGTACCTGCGCAAGCGATTCTACGAGGACGGACTCAGGGTAGAGGTGCACAGCGGGGACGGGGTTGTGAACGCTGCCGTGCGGGACATCAGGCCCCCGAAGTACAACGATTAGGTATCGTTGGCCTTCAGGGTCAATCCGCCATCGACGAGAATCACCTGCCCTCGAATCATCTCCGCGTCGGGGGAACACAGGAACGCGACAGCCTTGGCGATGTCCTGAGCGTTGACCATTCTGCCCGCAGGCGTGTTTTGGCCCGACTCGAGCATCTCCTCACGGTTTGGGAAGTGGTCGAGCGCCCCGGTATCGATGTACCCTCCCGACACTGCGTTGACCGAGACACCGAGAGGCGCCAGCTCTACGGCGAGGTAACGTGTCACAGCCTCCAGGGCGGACTTGGAAACACCCACTGAGAAGTAGAACGGAAGAACCCGTCTCGATCCCTCGCTGGTGATGTTGACTATGTGCCCGCCGCTGGACATTAACTTTACCGCCCTGACCGCACACATCCAAGCGGCCCTGGCGTTGACGTTGAGAGTCCAGTCCCAGTGCCGCGCCTCCAACTCCAACGCGGGGCGCTGAATGCCGGTCGCGGCGTTGTTCACGAGTATGTCGAGTCGCCCAAACTCAGACTCGATGATCTCGAACAGATCGTCTATCTTGTCTTCGTCGCCGAGATGCGCCCGAACCCTGAGACAGCGGACGCCATGCGACTCGATAGCCTGAACCGCCTCGGAGGCCGCGCGGTGGTTTCGCAAGTAGTTGAACGCGATGTCAGCGCCTCGACTCGCCAGCTCGAGCGCGATAGCTCTGCCTATTCCCCGGGAGCCGCCGGTGACCAGAGCGACTTTGCCGTCGAGACTCACGTATGGGACCTCAGATCGCCATGCCGCCATCTACGCTGACGATCTGGCCGGTCATATACTTCGCTTTCTGGCTGGCAATGAACGCGACAAGGTGGGCCACGTCGTCCACCTCACCAAAGTGGCCCTGTGGGATCCAGGTCATGATCCTATCCTTGGTCGCCTGCGGCAGTACATCGACGGTGTCGGTGCTGATGTAGCCCGGCGTTACCGTGTTAACGGTGATGCCGCGGGTAGCGACTTCCTTGGCGAGCGCCTTGGTGAAGCCGATCATGCCAGCCTTTGAAGCGGAGTAGTTTGCCTGGCCGATGTTTCCCCTGATTCCAACTACGGAACCGATGTTGATGATGCGGCCCCACCTATGGCGAATCATCTGCCTTACCACGGCCCTCGAACAGTAAAACATGCCGCTCAGGTTGGTCGCGATGACTCTATCCCAAGCCTCGTCACTCATCCGAACGAGCAGGCTGTCGCTGATTATTCCCGCGTTGTTGACCAGAATGTCGATCTGGTCGAAGCGCTCGTTAACTTCGTCGATCATGCGCGAAACCTGATCGAGATTGCTGACGTCGGCGTGCACAGCGAACGCCTCTACGCCGAGATCGCGCAGGCCTTTGACAGTGATATCTGCCTCGTCGGGGGAGTTGTTGTAGTTTACGGCGACGTTGACGCCCTGCTCCCCCAATCGCAGAGCAACGGCTCTTCCTATACCCTTCGACGCTCCGGTCACAAGTGCGAAGCGCCCGTCAATATCAGACTTGGCCAAGGTTCCTCCCGTGACCTGCTCGATCAGTCGTCCAGCCCGGAGTCTAGCTGCTCCAGCCGGCGATTCATCTGAGTAATAAAGTCGGTCTCGACAGCCAGCTTCGCAGTCGCAAGGGCGCGCTCCACGGCATCGGCGCGCGCAGAGCCGTGGCCGACCACACTCACGCCGTTGACTCCAAGGAGCGGCCCGCCACCGCGACTTTC
>JAAXHZ010000425.1 GCA_012270625.1 Dehalococcoidia bacterium
ATGTAGGCCTCTGATATGAGGTTCGCAACCCGCGGGGCGTAAATGCCCATGCGACTGAAAGCGCCCCGCACCATCTCGTACCGGACGTTTATCGTGTTCATTCTTCCGAGCTTGTGTCTTTCAGGATCGGACCAGAACCACTCTCTGTAGGAGTTGATACCCTCGACCAGTTGCTCGGCTGTCCAGCCGGGCAGATCACCGGCATGAATCTCGCACACGTGCAGCCAGGTATCCATCGAGACGACCCCGAAGGCGATGATGGTGTCGTCCAGGTCGAAGAGTATTGCCTTGGGAAGTGAGCTGTCCATCGCGTTCTGCCTTGTTGTTATAAGAGATAAATCAGGACTGTGATCCTGTCTGGCCCGCAGCCATCTTGTGAGAATAAGGGTGAATGCTCAGCCCTCCTTGCACTCATCGCATCGGCATAACGCCCGCAGCGCCTCGAACGGGTATATGCCGGTGTAGTGCGCGTCGCTCCACAGGAACTGAAGCGCGTAACGACCAACGGGCAGGTAGTCTTCGGCCCTCAGGTCCGCCGGCACGCTGGCCGGGTCGAGTAGCCTGCGGTTCGTCCATTCCTCTACACACTCGGCGCAGCTACAGTTGAGCCGAAGGTAGGTTGCCGTAAACCGAGAAACGTGGCCGTCGGTCCATTTCACCGTGACGTTCTGGTTGTCTAACTCGACTCCAGAGACGCCCAAGCTATCTGCCATCCGATCTGTCCTTTCCATCGCTGAATGTGACGCTGCGTATATCGTACCTAGTCCGCTCCGTACATGCGAGAGCCGCGCGGCGACCTTCAAACCCTGCTATCATCTCATCTCGTAACACAAGGAATATCAGTCAGGAGAGAAAGATGCTCGACCTCCTCATCGTCAACGGCCTCGTAATAGACGGTACCGCAAGTCCTGGTTTCTATGCCGCTGTCGGAGTGGAGGGCGAGACCGTTTCAATACACCGTGGAGACGTGTCTGACTTGGAGGTCGCCAGGGTGATAGACGCCGCCGGCCACGTCGTTTGCCCGGGATTCGTGGACCTGCACTCCCACGCCGGTCTGACGATGCTTGGCGCGCCTCATCACGATCCCAAGGTGCGGCAGGGAGTGACGACCGAACTGGTTGGCATTGACGGCATATCCCACGCGCCGTTCAAGAGTCAGGACGAGCTTCACCGCTACATCTGGCTCGACTCCGGGCTGAACGGCTACCCGCCAATGCC
>JAAXHZ010000426.1 GCA_012270625.1 Dehalococcoidia bacterium
CCTCCGAAGTTCTCGATCACGAAGTATCCGAGGAACGGCGACACGGCGCCCAGTATCCCGTTGAGCCCGAATATCAGGCCGACCGCGGTCGCCTCGGTGCCTCTCCCAACTACGTCCAGCACCGCCGCTTGTACAATCTGGTGCAGCGCGAAGCTGAACAGACCCGTCCCGGCCAGCACCGGAATTAGCCATATTCCGTCACCCGCTGCTACGGTCACCAGCGAGATCACCGCCGCGAGTATGAAGCCCGGCACCATCACCGCCTTGCGCGAAAATCGGTCGGACAGGTAACCAAGTATCGGCGCGGACACGATGCCCATCCCCGACACTAGCGCGTAGTGGAACCCGTAGTCGAGGCCTGCCTTGCCCAGAGTGTCGGTCAGGTAGAACGGCGTCCACGCGAACACCGCGTCCAGGCCAACCCCTCTCAGCATCGCCGCCGACACCAGCACCACCACCCCAGGGTGACGCATTATGCCTATCGACTCCCTGATCTGGGTCGACAGGTCACGGGTCTCGACCGAGCCGATCCTCCCAACGTGTCGCAGGAATATCCACACCAGCACTCCCATGACAAGCGCAGGAATGACGTAGATGTACATAACCCCGCGCCAGCTCCTCAGCGCTGCGGGAACGATCCACGCGGGGATGACTGTCGCGCCGCCGTAGCTCACTCCACGCCATTTTGTCAGCATGGACAGCAGCCCCGTGGCGACGATTGGTCCCACCATGTTGCCCAGGTTCGACCCGAGTCCATGAATCGAGATCGCGAACCCGCGCCGGTCCGCAAACACCTGTGACAGCGACGCCGCCGACGGCAGGTGCCACAGCGCCCCAGGAATCGACACCAGCGGCACCACAAGGATCAGCACGATGTACCCGGGCGCCGCGCCCAGCAGCGCGAAGAAGATCGCCGCTCCAGCCATGCAGCCTGTGAGCATGATGCCCCAGTACCGCTTCAGCATGTCCACGACAAGCCCGCCGCCGATGTTCACCACCCCAAACCCTACGAACCTCAGCGCCAGCAGCACCGAGATCTGAAACGTGTTCAACCCAAAGTGCGACGAGATCGAAGGCATCATCACAGGCACGCCCTGATCATACAGGTGCGCAACCCCATGACCCGCAGACATCACCCCCAGAATCGTGGACCTGTTCCGCACCTGCTCAGGCCGCATGTTATCTGAATCCAAGACACACTCCCCAAGGCTCAAACGCCGCCGCGATTGTACGAGCGCTTCAGACTAGAGTCCAGCCCGATAGGACGTCTCGGAGCATCCTGCCGCCCCGCCAATATGTTCGGGTGTAGTCTGTCCGTGATAAGAACATAAGTGTCATATCCTGATATAATCCGAACCAGATCCCAAAATTCAGGAGGTAGGTGGATCATTAACACGCAACTAACCGCCAAGTGCATCTGCTTAGCCATTGTAATAGCCGCCCACGAAGAGTACATGCGTCTTAGGGAATCCACATTTAATGGACACCGGCCGACAGAAATCCTCCGCGCAATCCAAAGATCCCTGAAATCATTGGATCGTATGAGGAAGATTGACCAGATGCCGGATTACACAGGATGGGACCCACTCATGTATGGCACTTGGTACCAACCCAAGCAGATAAACCTGGCACTTGGAATACTTAAGTGGGCCAAAGACAAGTTGTCGCAAGACTTTCGTCCTAGTGCCGATGAATGGCAGATTGTTGACTTTGGGTCAGGGTCTCTTGCTGTTCAGTTTGCGGTAGCAATAGCCGCTGCAGAGGAAATTGATCAAGGCACTCCAATCAGACGAATCCAGGTCGACTCAATAGATACGAGCCTAGACATGATGGAGTTTGGATCCAGAGTGTGGAAGTGGTTCAAAGTGCTTACTGCCATTGAGGACTCAAATGGCCCACTAGATCAGGCCGTGCGCTCCATAGAGAGTGTGAGGCACACATCAATCCAGTCCATTGCCCCGATCAACAACGCAGAGCGTTACCTCATGGCCATCCATGCGGTGTATGGACAAAATGTGTCTAATGTTAAAAGTGACTTGGCATTTCTCGTCAATGCACTTCAACCTGATGCTGTTTTCATGTCAGCGGTGGAGTGGAAACTTGGATTGCTCAGACAGGCATCACCGCTCGGCGGTAGCGAAGTCTACGATGAGTGGGACTCGACCAATGATGATTCAATAGATATCCCTGTTCACTTTTCAAGTGACGTTGACTTTGTTAGCGAGTGGAGGAGGGATCGCTGGAGAGAATTACAATCACAGTGGATACCTGCCAATGATGATAATATAGATTGGACGTGGATTCGTTTCATGCTCTCTAATAACGTGACATGGAACTATCCTGTCCCAGTTGTGCTCGCGTACACGAAACGTTCAATTGAAGACGACCTCCCCTGGTAAACGCCATGATCGATTCATCCACCAGGACACCTGACAGGCAAACCGACGACTTCGACCTCGGTCGCGTCAGAGTCATCCACGAGCCCGTACGCGAAATCCTCACGCGGGCTTCAGGCTTCATGGATGCCTACGATTACACGCTGAACCCATACAGCGGCTGCTCCTTCGGCTGCACGTACTGCTATGCTGCCTTCTTCAGCCGAGATGCCGCGTTGCGTGATAGCTGGGGCAATTGGGTTAGGGTTAAGTCCAACGCGGTCGAATTGCTGAGCAAGAGGCTCGAACGATCGCCCGACTACCTTGACGGCAAAGTCATCTATATGAGCAGCGTCACAGACCCATACCAGCCAGTGGAGCGCAGACTGGGTGTAACCAGAGGCCTCTTGGAAGCAATGGCAGGTCATGGCAAACCCAACGAGCGGCAGTTGGATATGCTAGATGAGGGTGATGCTTTTGCCCCTAAGCCGAAGCTGGTCATCCAGACGCGCAGCCCCGATGTCGTCAGAGACTGCGACCTGTTCCAACAGATTGAAGCGAACGGAGGTCGTGTGCGAGTCAATATGACCGTGACGACCGACGATGAAGACGTCCGACGCACTTTCGAGCCATACTGTCCTTCGAACTCCGTGCGGATGCGTGCTATTGGTGAGGTTCAGGCCGCAGGGGTCGACACCTGCATAACGATGACGCCGTTGTTGCTCGTGAACGATCCTGGTTCGTTCGTGGACAGCCTCCTTGCCACCGGTGTCGAGAAGTTCATTGCTCAGCCGTTCCATTTCCAGCGTGGTAAGTTCGTTGCAGCTACGCGCGATCAGGCATTCGATCTGATGGCAGAAAAGCTCGACACCGACCGCTCCTCATTCCGCGAAAAGTATCTCGACCACTATCAGACCGTGTTCGACGTATTACAGGATGGCCTCCCAGAGTTGGGTGAAGGCAAGGCTGGTTTCGCCCCTCCGTTTTGATTTGCCCTGCCCCAAGGCTGCCTCCGCTGTACACTGGCCCCTTGTAGCTTAGTTGGTTTTGATGATGGGCCACGCCGCCCGCATTCCCGTGTATCCTGTCACCAGCGCACCCAGAGGAGGACCGCAATGGACGTTTACGAAGTCGTCAGAACCAGACTCACAGTACGCGAGTTCAAGCCCGACCCGGTACCCGACGAAGTAGTGGACAAGCTCGTGAGAGCCGGGCAGTGGACCGCCAGCTCCCGCAACCTTCAGCCCTGGCACTTCATCGTCATCAGGGATCGTGACACGCTCGCGAAGATCGGAGACATCGCGTCCTCAGGCCGATTCGTCGCCGACGCGCCCATGGCAATCGCCATCGCGATGGAGAACGCTGACCGTGCCGACCTCGATGCCGGACGCGCCATGCAGCAGATCGAGCTTGTAGCTTGGGAGGAAGGACTTGGCACCTGTTTCGTAGGCCTCCGCATTGCCGAGCAAAACAGTCGGGTCAAGCAGCTTCTCGGAGTCCCAGACTCCTTCGAGATGGTTACCGTGCTGCCGTTCGGATACAGATTGGACGGCAACGACGGACGCCAGGGACGCAAGAATCGCAAGCCGCTGTCACAAATCGCCCACTCAGAACGTTTCGGGCAGCCCTACGCTTAGTCGCTGTGATCCGACTATCCAGACAACAGCTAACAGGGATATATAAAACATGTACAGACAAGCTCGAACCCCAATCAGCAGACTCCCTCTCCCTCAGGGA
>JAAXHZ010000427.1 GCA_012270625.1 Dehalococcoidia bacterium
GCGTTTGCATTCCGGGACTACCGGATCCTGTGGATCTCGTCCGTGTGCGGCTTGATGACGATGCAGATGCGAATGCTCGCAACCGGCGTCTGGCTCTACGACGTTACCGGCTCGGGACTTCAGCTTGGCCTGCTCGGTGTAGTCCAGCTTGCGGTCCAGCTGCCCGCGATCCTGTTCGGCGGGGCTCTTGCGGATCGGTGGGACAGGAAGAAGCTGATAGCCGCCGCGCAGTCTTTCAGCTTCGTGTTCATGGCGATCGTGTCTTTTCTCGCCGCCATTGAACGGCTCGAGCCCTGGCACATCTACGCAGTAACCGCCATTCTTGGTGTCACAAGCGTTCTGGGCGGTCCCGCGCGGTCTGCGATCACTGCCAACATCGTGCCCAGATCGCACCTTATGCACGCTGTCACGTCGAACCAGGCGACCTTTCAGATAGGCGCGATCGCTGCTCCTCTAGCTTTCGCCCTCGTGGTCGAGACCCTGGACTCCACCGCCGCGTTCATTGCTTCGGCTGTCTTTGCGCTCCCCGCTTCGATCATGCCGCTCATGATCGCGGCGAAGGTCGCGCCCGCGGAATCACGGGACAAAGACGTATCCGTACTGAAACGAATATGGGAGGGGGCCGTTTACGTGATGCGACATCCGATACTCCCAGGGCTATACCTGCTGGACATCGGAGTCACTATCGTCAGCTTCTACAGACAGATCCTGCCGCTGATAGTGGACAGGATGTTCAAGGCAGGCCCTGCCGCTGTTGGAGTAGTAACCGCGGCCAACTCTCTGGGCGGCGTGGTGGGCACGTTCTCCGTACTTTTCCTGGCCAACTACAGGGCAAAAGGGATGCTGGTGCTGTACGCGACACTGGTGTATGCGATTCTGCTGATCGCATTCGGATTCACCACGTCCCTTTGGCTGGGCACGCTGATAATAGCCGGTCTAGGCGCGACCGATGCTATTGGAATGACCACCCGCCAGACAACCGTGCAGCTGACTACCCCGGACCACATGCGCGGCCGCGCGGTTAGCGCTCACTCCGTCAGCGCGATGACCGCCAACAATCTGGGTACGTTTGAAGTCGGCTTGCTGTCAGAGCAGATCGGCGCCGATAGGACGATGATTCTCGGCGGGGTGATCTCTCTGATAGTGGTGGCTGGGGTATGGTGGCTGGTTAAGGGAATTCGCGAGTACAGATACCCCTAGTGCAGGTGCTCCCCTGACTCGAGAGCAGCCTCGATCGCCTGCACCAACGCGCGCGCCGACTCGGCTGTAAGCTCCACCGGGATCCGGGCGTCCAGGCCCAGCTCTTCGTTGACAAAGTCGATGTTCAGAGTGTGGTCATCCTGTGAGTGAAATGGATGGTCGTAGTAAACCCTGGCGTCGGTCAGCTTGAACCAGCCCCGCTGACCTCGACCACTTCCAGCTATCTTTCTTTGCTCGGTAACGTAAGTGCACATAAAGCAGTCTCCTCAGTCCGCGGCTGAGATGCCGTCTCTGGGATTATACGACAGCTTCGCAGTGTCTGGCTCGAATCCGAAGACCCTCCCGAACTTCTGCGTGACAACCGGGATCACCTCATCGACGCCCACCGTCCGGCCAAGCTCCCGGCTCACCGATGTCACACGGGCCGACGGCATCCCGCACGGAACTATGTGCTCGAAGTACGACAGGTCAGTCGAGACGTTCAGCGCAAATCCGTGCGTGGTCACCCGCCGCCCGACCTTCACGCCAATCGCCGCCACCTTCCGGTCTTTGACCCACACTCCAGTAGGACTCCCCTCCGAAGCTCCCTCGATCCCGAATTCAGCCAGCGCCTCCGCAATCATCTGCTCCAGCGCCCTCACGTACTTCAGGGGGCCGCCGCCCCAGCGTCGCAGGTCGATGATCGGGTATCCGACTAGCTGGCCCGGCCCATGGTACGTTACCTCTCCGCCGCGGTCGGTGTGATGAACTTCTATTCCAAGCTGGTCGAGAACAGCCTCTCCGATCAGAATGTCCTCGTCACGCCCGCGTCTGCCCAGCGTGTAGGTGTGAGAGTGTTCGAGCAGAAGCAGAGTGTCAGGCCTGCGCCCGTCCGCGACCTCTTGGTGCAGCCGCCTCTGAAACTCCCAAGCTTCCAGGTAGGGCACGAGTCCGAGTCTGATCACATCTATAGAATTGACGTGGAGCGTATTCATGTTGCCTCAACTGTACTGACAGCCCGGCCCTCAGTACACCCCGGTATCCGGCCCGATAGACTCGAGCCTGCGCCCCACCGAGTTGATGAACGCGCTCGCCTCGGCGCCGTCCATGATCCTGTGATCGAAACTCATGCACAAGTTCATCATCGACCGGATCGCGATTCCGTCTCCGACCACAACCGGACGCTTCACAATAGCCTCCGTGGTCAGTATCGCCGCCTGCGGGAAGTTCACCAACGGCTGGCTGACCACCGACCCCAGGACTCCCGTGTTGTTCAGAGTGAATGTCCCGCCCTGGACGTCCTCCAGCCTTAGCTGACCTCTTCTGGCGCGCATCGTCAAGTCGTCGGTCTTTCGGGCAAGCCCCGCAATGCTCATCGTGTCCGCATCGTGGATCACCGGCACGACCAGCCCGTCGGGAGTTGCCGCCGCTATGCCGATGTTGATTCTCCGCTTGAACAGGATCGCGTCGCCATCCCATGATGAGTTCAGCAGCGGGTTCTCCTTGAGAGACTCCGCGACCGCCTTCACTACGAACGGCAGATAGGTGATGTTGATGCCTTCACGATCTCGGAAGTTGTCTCGTATTGCCTGTCTTCGCGCGACGAGCCCGCTTACGTCAACCTCTATCAGCGTCCACGCCTGCGGTATCTCAGTGGCGCTTCTCACCATGTTCTCTGCAATCATTCGCCTGACTGGTGTCAGCAGCGCCCGCTCCTCGTCGGCGCCTGTCGGCGCCGGTGTGACCTCGGAACCACTGTCTTTCGGCTCTTCCACCTCTGACGATAGCTCGATGAACCGACGAACGTCCTTGAGCGTGACACGTCCGCCTCTGCCGGTTCCATCGATCCCATCGAGATCGATGTCTCGTTCTTCGGCAAGTCGCAGCACCGCGGGCGAGTAACGTCGACGTCCTCCGGCCGAGCGCGGTGTTCTGGGCGGAGCATCCGCCGAGATCGGCCCGCCGGATCCTGTAGGTCCGACCGGAGCGACGTCCTTCAGAAGCGTGCCTATTCTGTTCGGGACAGGTTGGGGTGCCTCTCGCGACTCAGTCGTAGGCAGAGAGTCCTCGGCCACAGCCTCACCATCCACTGCCACCTCGGCTATGGGCGCGCCCATGGGGACTGTCTCGCCCTCAGCCGCCAGCACCGCTGTCAGCGTGCCCGACACCGGAGAAGGCATCTCCATGTTCACCTTGTCAGTGACGACCTCTACCAGTGGGTCGAACCGCTCTACGTGGTCGCCGATCGACTTGAGCCATCTTCCGATGACACCCTCTGTTACTGACTCTCCGACCTGTGGCAGCTCGATAATCATGTGGCTAAAGCTCTCGCGTCTAGTACGCCGCCAGTCGGCGGATCGCGCTCGCTATCTTCTCTGTGCTGAGCATGAACTCGGCTTCCAGGGTCGGAGCGAAGGGCATCGCCGGGACCTCTGGGCCAGCCAGGCGCGTCACCGGACCGTCCAGGTACTCGAACGCCTCCTCAGAGATAATCCCCGCCACCTCTGCGCCGATGCCTCCGGCTTTGGTGTCCTCGTGGACTATCAGCGCCTTGCCCGTCTTCCTGACCGATTCAAGCACTGTCTGTCGATCGATCGGTCGCACCGTGCGCAGATCTACCACCTCGGCGCTCACACCTTCTGAGGCAACCTCCTGCGCGGCCTCGAGACAGTGGTGGACCATGAGTCCGTACGTGACTACGCTCAGATCTTCGCCTGCCATCTTCACGTCCGCCTCACCGATGGGCACCGTGTACTCGTCGTCGGGGGCCTCCCCGCGAACGAGCCGGTACGTGCGCTTGTGCTCCAGGAACACCACAGGATCGTCGTCCCGTATCGCGCTCTTCAACAGCCCCTTCGCGTCGTAAGGAGTCGCGGGGGTCACGACCTTGAGTCCAGGGGTGTGTGCGAAGAACGCCTCCACGCTCTGCGAGTGATAGAGCGCTCCTCGCACCCCGCCACCCTGTGGAGCTCGCAGCACCATCGGAACGCTCAGGCGTCCATTCGTCCCGTAACGCACCCGCGCGGCCTCGCCGACTATCTGATTGATCGTTGGCCAGATGAAGTCGGCGAACTCGATCTCGGCAATCGGCCGCATCCCGTTCATTGCGGCGCCGAGCGCTATCGCCGCTATCGACGACTCAGCCAGCGGCGTGTCGATCACCCGGGCCTCCCCGAACTCCTCGACGAATCCCTCCGTAGCCAGGAACACGCCACCGCGCGCGCCGATGTCCTCGCCCATCACGAAGACCCTGTCATCGCGGCGCATCTCCTCGCGCATCGCCTCGCGCACGGCTTCTATGACACTCAGCTCAGCTATGAGTCGCTCCTCTCAGCCAGTCTTGCAAGTATGCCATCTCAGGTGACGAAAACTGCGTGATCTCCTGAGAAACACTACCGCGCATACACGTGCTCTCCAAAGTCGTCCACACCGGGGTAGGGGGCTGATTCCACGGTATCCGTGGCCTCGTTGACGATCCGCGTCGCCTCTGCGCGGAATTCATTATCTGCGTCGTCAGTCAGCAGACCGGAGTCTCGCAGCTGACTCGACAGCGCTATCAGCGGGTCTCGCTTCCGAGCTTCCTCGATCTCCTCGGACGACCTGTATCGCGTATCGTCGTCGTCGGACGTGTGGGGCAGGTATCTCTCGACGTGCGCCTCGATCAGAGTCGGACCTTGCCCTGATCGCGCGCGGCGCGCGGCCTCAGACGTGGCTTCGACCACGGCCATTATGTCGCATCCATCCACCTCGATACCGGGCATCCCATATCCTTCTGCGCGCGAGGCGATGCTGTCCACTGCCATCTGCTTGGCTACCGGCACTGAGATCGCGTACTTGTTGTTCTCGCAGAAGAAGATGACTGGTAGATTGTGCACCGCTGCGAAGTTCATCGCTTCGTGGCAGTCTCCAACGCTGGACGCGCCGTCCCCAAAATACGTGATGACGATGCTGTCTTCTCCGCGCATCTTGACGGCCAGAGCCGCGCCCACAGCCTGCGGAATCTGGGTGCCGACCACGTTTGAGAGATTCACCAGCCGCAGCTCAGGGTAGGCGCCATGTGTAGGGAACTGCCGGGCGCCACTGAGCGGTTCGCCCGCCTTCGCCAGAAACCCCGCCATAATCTCCACTGGTGTCATACCCAGAGTCAGCATCACTGCGAGGTCCCTGTAATAGGTGTAGAAATGGTCTTTGCCGCGTTCCAGCGCATAGACACTGCCGATCTGTCCGGCCTCGTGGCCCTGCGACGAAGCGACGATCGCTGCCTTCCCCTGTCGGTTCAGCATCCAGATACGCTCGTCCAGAGTCCTTACCAGGACCATCTGTCTGTACATCTCGACTAGGTCACGATCTGAAAGTTTTCCTGCCATCGAAGCAGCCCTTCGGACCGTTCCTGCATCGACATTAGCCACTCGATCATCTCCAGCATCTTCGATCGGCCACATTATAACTCACATCGCCCGCCTTGAAAGTCCGCCTGTG
>JAAXHZ010000428.1 GCA_012270625.1 Dehalococcoidia bacterium
ACTCTGACCGTAGTCACGGACGCGAATGACGACATATGGGAGCACGACTCCGCTGTCATAGCCACGATAACCAGCAGCGACAGGTACGACATTAGCGCTGACGACGGCAGCGTGGAGATGCGCGTGATGGACAATGACTTCCCGGCTGCCACGGCGGAGCTGGCCGTGTCTCCCAGTCCGGTTACCGAGGGCAAGACGGTAGCCGCAGTCGTGACCATTACGACCATGCGCGATGAAATGCCCCATGCCGATTCCGGGACGTTCCAAGTTCTTGTCGCCGATGATACGGCGACGAGCGACGGCGACTTTGTGCTGCCTTCAGAGGACCGGATTACGTTTGGCCCGAACGACTTTCAAGAAATCATTACAGCCAGCGACGAGACTCGCTACTGGGCTTCGAAGCAGGTGTCGGTCACGACCGTGGACGACAGCGAATTCGAGGGGCCGGAGACATTCACAATCGAGCTGGCGCGTGTGATGGACGGCGACTCACCCACGGCGAGCCAGATTACGTTGGACTCCAGTGCCAAGCTGCGCGCGGTTACCATCGACGACAACGATCAGGAGCAGAATCAAGTTGGTGGAGGCGGCCAGGACAGTCCAACCACTGGTGGCAGTGCCCAAAACTCCGCGACGAATAACGAAAACTCCGGTGACGGGGGATCCGGACGCTCCTCATCGAATCGCAGACCGGTCTTCACCGATGGCACTGAGACTACACGCTCTGTGGAGGAGAACAGCGCGATTGGGACCAGGGTCGGAAAACGAGTCACGGCTGCGGACAGGGATCGCGACAAGCTAACCTACGACCTCAGTGGCGATGACGAAGATTCATTCACTGTCAGTAGAACAACGGGGCAGCTGTACACGAACGTCGAGCTAGACCGCGAGGATACAGCCCGGTACTACCTCACTGTGAGTGTTTCCGATGGTGAGGGTGGCAGCGACTCAATCGAGGTCACCATCATCGTCATGGACGTTGATGAAGCGCCCGCGGTGACAGGTGTAGGTGTAATCAGTCGCACTGAAGGAGTCTCGGGTGTGTTGACTACCTACGCCGCCAACGATCCGGAGAATGGCGCTATTGACTGGATGCTGTCAGGAGAAGACGCCAGGGCCTTCTCAATAGACGAGGGCGTGCTGACATTCCGGGCGGCGCCTGACTACGAGATCCCTGCGGACGCCAACGGCGACAACGTATATCTGGTGAGTATCGAGGCGTCGGACGGCGCGTACACCAGCACGCTAGACGTCTCCGTAAGCGTCACAGACTTGGACGAATCTCCTACTCCCACATCGACACCCACTCCTGCGCCAACCCCGACGGCCACCGCTGCAATAACGCCTACAGTGGCGCCCGCTCCGACAGCCACTCCCGTACCTGCGGCGACGCCCACGCGCACCGCGACACCTACAGCCGTGCCCGC
>JAAXHZ010000429.1 GCA_012270625.1 Dehalococcoidia bacterium
GACCATAGGCATCGTCCGGGTTGGCCTCAACCTCTGCGTTCAGTCGGTTAAGAGCCTCCCGACGCTCCTCAGGGCTCAAGCTGTCCAGCCGCCTGCGGAACTCGTCGCGGTCCTCCCAAGGTTCCTGTCCATTCTCGTCGCTGTGCTCTCCCTGCATGGCTACCCCCTCCGCTCTATGGTCGTTCGCGTCAATGCGACTCCGAGTCTGCGCACCCCTCGCGGTAGTCCGGCTCGCGTCATTCCTGGCTGTGCTCGCTAATGAAATCGTCCAAGGTGACGACAGGCAGTCCTTGAACACGACGGAAGTCAGTGTCGTTGGTGACAAATAGTGCGCAGTCAGAACGAAGGGCCGTCGCAGCATGGAGTGCGTCGGATGTCGCTGAGCCCGTCCCAGCCCGGACGCGGGCAGCATATTCCCAGGTGGCCAGCGTGGCAGGGAGTAGGTTCATCTCGGCAGCATCCAGGATGGACCTAAACAGAGTCTCAAGCCGAGTGTTGCCTTCTCTCAAGGGCCGAATCAGCGTCTCCAATAGAACAAGCTCACTGCTTGTGAGTGTGAACGAGGCCGCCCTGGCCTCTTCCCACATTGGGGCCAGTAACTCATGGTATGGCTCGATACGCTCTACGCTGTAGATGATGGCGTTGGCGTCAATGTAGACTGAGCCGCTGGTGGGCAGAATCAACGGTCCCATGCTTCCTTCTCTTTCCTCAAGTAGGCTGCTACGTCGTCGGCCGTCTTGAAGATCAAGCCTCCCGGCGTTTCGTTAAGTATGTCAACGGCGGACCGTCTTTCTGACACCTGCGACCGGCTGACAACCACGTCAACGTACTCCCCCACGGGGAGTTCCCGATCCACGATCTCTATCTTCCCGCCCGGCAGCACCGTCGTCCGTATGTGCAATGCTTTCTGCATATCGTCGTCCCCTTTCACAAACTCTGATTCCCTTCCGTCAGCGGGTCAGATCGCTTTGACGCTGTGAAGGGGGAGCGCTTCGGTCTCCAGCGTGTGCAGGTCCAAGCGTCGGGACGCTTGGTCGATGTCGAAGCCGACCACTTCACCATCAGCTCCTATATCGACATTCAGCCCATCGGTGACCTC
>JAAXHZ010000430.1 GCA_012270625.1 Dehalococcoidia bacterium
AGCTTGCCACATATGTTTGCCTACCCCTGTAAGCCCTCAAGGGAGAGGAGGCATCACATTTGGAAACACCTTCTTAATGAATCGGGACTGAGCAGAAACGCATCTGAATTACTGAGAGAGTGGCAGCGGCCACTGGCAACTGCACCGCGCGGTTGATGTAGAATTAGTCAATCCTAATTTGGCTCAATCTGACCCGCCCTGGAGTAAGCAATGCTCAATAAACTCGGACGTATCACAAGACTCAACCCGGACCGGGTGCAACCAGACGCGCCGCCGGGCCAGTTCGTAACGGACAGGTTCCCGGTGCTGACATTCGGTCCCACTCCGAGGATCAGCCTCGACACTTGGCAGTTCAAGGTGTTCGGTCTGGTCGATGAGGAGATCACGCTGGACTGGCAGCAGTTCAACGATCTTCCGCAGGTGAGGCTCGACGCCGAGTTCCACTGCGTCACCCAGTGGAGCAAGCTCCAGAACACCTGGGAGGGCATCCTGTTCACGGACGTGATGAAGCTCGTGACGCCCAAGCCGGAGGCGAAGTACGTGATGGCTCACTGCTACGGTGGGTACACGACGAACGTCGCCCTGGACGTGCTGCTCGACGATGACGTGCTTTTCGCCCATTCGCACGACGGCGCTCCGCTGACGCCGGAACACGGTGGCCCAATGCGGCTGGTCGTGCCTAAGCGGTACGGCTGGAAGAGCGCGAAGTGGGTCAACGGTATCGAGTTCATGGCCGAAGACGAGCCGGGCTTCTGGGAGATACGCGGCTACCACATGGAGGGCGACCCCTGGAAGGAAGAGCGCTTCTGGAGCAGCCTGACTTACTAGTAGCGGCTCACATGGCAGCCATGAGCCGATTGCCGAACTCCTGTGGATCGCTGTGCTCGATGACGAGGTCGGTGGCGTCGTGGAAGCGCATGAAGTCGCGCATGGTGCGCGCGACCGATGAGGCCAGCCGGCCGCTTGGTCTGACTCCAGGTTCCAGGTAGAGCTTCTTCAGGCGCAGCACGCCTTTGCCGCGCTCCAGCTTGGGATCGAAGCGGCCCACCAGCCTGTCGCGGTCCAGGATGGGGAGGCAGAAGTAGCCCCAGATGCGGTCCGGCTCGCGCTTGTAACACTCCAACACCTGGTTGAATCTCCAGAAGCTCGCGTCACGGTCTCTGGCCCAGAACATGCTGTCGAACGGGTTGAGGAACGTGGTGCGTCGAGGCTTCAGGTCCCCGTCGGCGGCCATTTCCAGCAGCGGCAGGTTGTCGCGGTGGACTAGCAGATCGTGTTCGGCGCGGTCAGTCAGCTTGGCCCTGATCTGGACGAAAGTGCCATCCGCGATGAGCGATTCGATGATGGGTTTCGACTCGGTGCGCTTCATATGGAAGTAGTCGCCGACCTGTACAGGAGCACAGACGCCGAGCGCCTTCATCGAGATCTCCAGGAGATGAGCGATGGCCTCGCCTTCGGTCGGTTCGGCGCGGTCCACCCACCCCGGCAGCACGCGGTCGCGGA
>JAAXHZ010000431.1 GCA_012270625.1 Dehalococcoidia bacterium
GAGGTAAAAATCGCGGGTCGAACTCCAGCCGAGGCACAAGCTCACAAGGAGCTAGGATTTGTTTTTCAAGAGCCGTCACTTTTACCGTGGCGCACGGTGTCGAGTAACGTCCGGCTCCCGAAGGAGGTGAACCGAGAAAAGGGCTCGATCGACCACTCCGAGGTTAATGAACTACTGAGGTTGGTCGGTCTAGAGCGCTACGCAGAGTACTATCCGAACCAGCTTTCCGGCGGGATGTTGCAGCGTGTGGCTCTGGCGCGAGCCCTAGCCGTGGGTGCATCTCTGCTGCTGATGGACGAGCCTTTCGGGTCTCTCGACGAGATCACGCGCGAGTCAATGCGCTACGAACTGCTGCGTCTGTGGGAGGTTGATAGGAAGACCGTCGTATTCGTAACACACAGTATAGCCGAAGCGGTTACATTGTCCGACCGGGTCGTAACGCTGTCTAGTCAGCCGGGTCGAGTGAGCGCTGTGACCCACATCGATCTGCCGCGTCCCAGACTTCACAGCATGGAGCGAGAGCCGAAGTTTCTGCGGTATTCTGGACTGTTGCATGAGCAGCTCGCCCAGGGAAATCGAGCCGAGAGAGCGGGCGTTGGATAAGGCTGTCAAGTCCACGGCAGATGGACGCCTGGAGAGCGGATTCTTTCAGAAATTGCTTTCCGGAGTCCGTCCAGGCCTGATCTATGCGATCCCTCCGGCGGCGGCGCTGACGCTGGTGGGAGTGGCATGGGAGGTATGGACGCGAGTCAGCAATACTCCGGAGTACATCGTGCCCACTCCGACGAGGGTCGTTGCCCGCCTGGTAGGAGACGTTGGGTTTTTTGCGGGACACGGGGCAGTAACGCTCGGCGAGGCGATTGCCGGATTTCTGCTAGGCGCGGCAGTGGCGCTAGTGGGTGCCACGCTAATGGCACATTCGCGGGTGATCGAACGTAGCCTGTTTCCTCTGGCAATCCTCGTGAAGGTGACGCCGGTGGTGGCGGTAGCGCCGCTGTTCGTAATATGGTTCGGGTTCGGGCCGGTGCCGAAGGTGTTGATAGCGTCACTAATCACGTTCTTTCCTGTGCTGGTAAATGGAGTCACGGGTTTTCGATCCGTGGATCGCGGAGCCCTAGACTTCCTGCGCTCTCTCAGAGCAACACGAAGGGAGGTGTTCATTAGGCTCAGGGTACCGAGCCATATGCCGTACCTGTTCGCTGCGTTCCGGGTGTCGATACCGCTGTCGGTAATCGGCGCAGTAGTCGGAGAGTGGTTCAGCGCAGATAGGGGACTTGGGAGCGTCATCATCGTGGCGCACAGCAACCTAGACATGGTGACTCTATTCGCGGCAATCTTCGCGCTATCGTTCATTGGGATAGTACTCACAGTGATGGTAATGGTGGTCGAGAGGCGAGTGCTGTTCTGGCATGAGTCGGAGTAGCAGACAGAGATCAGGAGTCTGGAATGAGGTCGTGTCTGACGACAGCACGCATGGAATGGATCGTGATTGGGGTCGTGGCGGTCGTGGCGTTGATGGCGCTGGGATGCTCAGAAGAAGTGGCTCCCCTGAAGAAGGTCACTTTCATGGCAGGTTTTAAGCCACAGGCTAACCTACCCTTCGCGGCAGCGTACGTCGCCAAAGATAAGGGCTACTTCCGCAGGCAGGGACTCGATGTGGAAATCCGGCACTCGACGGGAGAGCATCTGAGCCTGCTGATGGCGGGTGACGTTCACTTTACGACGGCGGACGCTAACACGGTTCTTCAACGC
>JAAXHZ010000432.1 GCA_012270625.1 Dehalococcoidia bacterium
CCGCGTCTCGCATCACGACCTCCATGCCACCATCCTCCACCTGTTGGGCTTGGATCACAAGCGGCTCACCTTCCGCCACAATAGCCGCGACTTCCGCCTGACCGATGTCTACGGCGATGTCGTGCACAAGCTCATTGCCTGATTGGGTCCTGCCAAAGTAATGCTGGCCTGACCATACCGGGCCGGCTCCCGCTGCAGCTCGTTCTCAGCTGCAAAGTCCGTTTGACAGCTGTCTTGCAGTGGCCCATGTGCCCACAACCGGTCAGAGATTGTTCGGACACCTGAAGCTAGAGACAGCTGGACCGGACTTGATTGGAAGCTCAAAGCTGGGAATGACACCCGTCTGAGTGCAACGAGTCGCTGTACCTGCTCTGTTCCCTTCGAGCATGCAGAGCATGGACTGGCGGCGGTCGAGGAGGCCCGAGGCGTCGAGAGCCTTATAGTGGGGGCTGATGGGCCAACCCTCCGAGGCGGCAGGCGAGAGCACAAAGAACAGCGATCAGCTGTCCCTCCGCATTGCTGCGTCACCGGATGCCATCGCGGAATTTTGCGATCGTTGGAAGGTCGCCGAACTGTCGCTGTTCGGGTCGGTGCTCCGCGACGACTTCGTCCGCGAGAGCGATATCGACGTGCTTGTGGAATTCGAACCGGGCGGCGTGCCGGGCATTCAGTTCGTCAGCATGGCATTGGAGTTGTCGCGTCTACTGGGGAGACCGGTGGATGTGGTAACGCGGCCTGCTGTCGAACGAAGTCCGAACTACATCCGCCGAAGAGAGATTCTAGACTCGGCTCAGGTCATCTATGCGGCAAGATGACGCCTACCTGCTCGACATGCTCGTCGCGGCGCGCAAGGCCTCAATGTTCGTGGAAGGTATTACCTATGAGCAGTTTGTGGAGAGCGACCTGCACAACAACGCGGTATTCAAGGTTCTGGAAGTACTCGGCGAAGCCGCTTCCCGCATAAGCGAAACCACTAAGGACGCGCATCCAGAGATTCCGTGGCTCGAGATCATCGGTCTCAGAAATCGGATTGTGCACGCTTACTTCGAAATCGACTTGGAGGTAGTTTGGAACATTGTCAATGACGATGTCCCCACCCTGATTCGCGAGCTGGAGCACATTGCGCCGCCGGATTCCCAATAGCGGCCAGATGAACCATCGACTGGCTAATCGTCGAATCTCCCTTCGAGCAATCCATCGCCAGCCCCGCAGCTGCGTGCTTGGTCGATGGCGTCGTTCAGCTATTCGCAACTGCCACGAGGATGATCACACTGCTCCTGTCGCTTTCCAGTGCTATCGAACCGGTCGCGCGCACCCACTTCGCTGCCATGCTCGAGCATTCTGCCGCTCTCCATTACTGAGAAACATTGTCGGGGAGG
>JAAXHZ010000433.1 GCA_012270625.1 Dehalococcoidia bacterium
TGGGCCGACGTCTTGCGCGACATGCGCTGGGCGACGACCGTCTGGATAACATCGCCCGCGATTATGTACTCGCGGGTCTTCTCGACCATCTCCTCGTAGTACTCGCGAGTCATGTTGAACTCCAGGTCTGCGTCTGTCTCGCCATCGAGATTGGGCTCTGGTATCTGCGGCTGCTGCTTGAGCCTCCTGATTACGTCGTCGATACGAGCGCAGGCGTCCTCATAGGCGCGCCTCACGTCGCCTCGCAGATGCGCATGACTGACGACCCTTATCCTGTGTCGAAGATGGTCGAACACCAGATAGGTCGTCGAGAGCATGAACACAGACTGAGGCAGGCCGAGCGGGTCTTTTTCAGGGGTGGGCAACTTTTCAAAGTGCTGAACGGCGTCGTAGGCGATGTAGCCGACCGCGCCACCGTTGAATTTGTCCAGGTAGTCAACGTCGGCCAGCTTGTACTTGGAGAGCATCCGCTCGACTGGCTTCAGGGGGTCGATTTCGCCGAGGGTCTCACCATCGCCGGTCTTCACAACCTCAACCGGATCTGTGCCGATGAAGCTGTACCGGGCGATTCGCTCTCCTCCTTCGACGCTCTCGAGCAGGTATGAGTAGGGAGGTCTGGCAACTTTCAGGTACGCCGACACAGGAGTCTCCAGGTCGGCGCTTATCTCTCTGTAAACAGGCACGAGGTTCGCGTTGCGCGCGTACTCCTCGAACTGTTCGAGTGTTGGGTAGTACATTTCACTGTTCCTTGTAGGGTCATGAAGGGGTAGTCGTTCAGCGTAATCACCCTCACCCCCGTATCAAGCACGGGGCAGGCTCCAGCCCTGTCCCTAAGGGAGAAGAGCGTGTTGGTCGGTATTCACGCTTGTCTGCACATGTTTGCCTACCCCTGTCAGACTTGAGGGATGGGGAGTGTTTTGTGTTCAGGCGGGCAGGACGAATCCTACGCGTTCTTTCATCTCTCTGAGCTTGGGGGCAGAGACCTCCCGGGCATGGTCGGCGCCGACAGCCATCAGGCGGTCGAGCTCGGCGACGTCGTCCATCAGCTCGTAGTATCGCTGTCTGATGGGTCTCAGCCCCTCGATGACGACCTCGGCGACACGACGCTTGAGGTCACCGTAGCCCCGAGCGTCGGCGAAGTCGCGCTCGACCTCAGGCTCGGACTTGTCGGTCATCACCTTGTATATGCCGAGCAGGTTGTTGACCCCTGCCCTTTCAGGATCGTCGCTGAAGGTTATGTCGTTGCCAGAGTCGGTGACTGCGCGCATGATGGAGCGTTCGATCTCGCGCGACTCGTCGAGCATCCTGATAGCGTGGCCTCTGATGTGCGAGTGGCTCTTGGACATCTTGACGCTGGGATCGTTGAGTCCCATGACACGACCGCCCACTTCGGGGATGACCGCCTCTGGCACGACGAACGTCTCGCCGTAGAGACGGTTGAAGCGGAGCGCGATGTCGCGGGTCAGCTCGACGTGCTGTCTCTGGTCGTCGCCGACAGGCACCTCATGAGCGCTGTACAGCAGGATGTCTCCGGCCATCAGCACAGGGTAGTCGAGCAGACCGGTGGAGACGCTTTCGAGTCCGGCGGACTTCTCCTTGTACTGTGTCATCCTTTCGAGCCAGCCGACTGGCGTAACGCAGTTGAGAATCCAGCACGCCTCAGCATGTGCGGTTACGTGGCTCTGAACGAACAGAGTGCTCTTGTCCGGGTCTATTCCGCACGCGAACAGCACCGCGGCAAGCTCCCGGCTCTGACGTCTGAGATCGTCGGGATCGATGTCCACCGTGATCGTGTGAAGGTCAACGACGCAGAAGAAGTTCTCCTTCTCGTCCTGTCGCTCGACCCAGCCTTTGAACGCGCCGATGTAGTT
>JAAXHZ010000434.1 GCA_012270625.1 Dehalococcoidia bacterium
CTGACGCCGACGTCAGTTCAGCCAGGGGATGAACGGTCGCCACTCATCCTGAATCTCACGGTGGTGGAACATGTAGTACGGGTTCGGCTTGGGTACGTCCGGCTCGCGCATCAGCTTCATGCGCGCCTCACGGGGTGTCCGGCCCGCCTTGAGATGGTTGCAGGGAATGCAGGCGCTGACAATGTTGTCCCACGTGTGCGGGCCGTTTCGCCATCGAGGCACGATGTGATCGAGCGTTAGCTGCCTCGTCTGCTTGCCGCAGTACTGGCAGGTGAACCCATCGCGATAGAAGACGGCCTGGCGTGACAGCCTGCGCCGCATGACGGGCCGCTTGACCATGTAGATCAGCCGGATCACGGATGGCGCGGGGAATAGATCGGATACGCTCCGTATGTAGCCGCGCCCATTCTCGATAAGCTCTGCCTTGCCGCGTCCCACCAGTACCAACGCCCGTCTCACGTTGCAGATGTTGAGGGGTTGATAGTTCTGGTTTAGTACCAGCACAGGCGAGTGTATGGTCGCCGTTGAGCTCATGCGTGTCTTCCGAGAGCCGGTTCTGAGTCCCAAGCCGCGCGATTATCTTCAGTCAGGTCTCCTCTAGCATCCTAGTCTATCGCAAACCCAACGTCTGCTACCACATCAGGAAGAGACAATGGCCCGAACTCGCGGGTGAATCTCAGAGTGCGCGGCTAGCTCATATTCTGGCCGAGCAGATCGAGTCCCATGTCGAAGTCGTCGGGAACCAGACCAAGCATCCCATCCGGCAGAAAGTCTCTTACGTCCATGAAGAGCGAGACTGCGCTCGACCCGGACAGCGAGTCCACCAGCGACTGCCGCTGATTCTCGATTGCGACTATTCCCGGCCCTCTGCCGAGCAGTTCGCTGGCCGGAACTTCCACTGAGAAGTCGAATGCGAGCCTGGCCAGTACGACAATCACCGCGCAGACGATCACCAGCCCGATTAAGCCCCCCAGGATCAGGCCCCCGATCCTGTCAGCCATGCCCGCCGTTCCCAGCGTGCCGATCACCAGCATCGGACGGATCAGGCTGCCGATCTTGACCACCACCGCCATCGTCAGCGCGATGATTACCCAGTACGCCACAGCGGTAATGATCGAGTCCGCGGCCGCGACGCTTCCAGCCAGTCCGCCGACGTCATCGGCATACCGACCCGCGAGCCACCATCCAGCCACCACGCCGATGGCCGCGAAGACCGCCGCAAATATGCCGGTCCTGAGACCCCAAACAAGGGCGGCGCCCAAAATGATCAGCAGCAAGATATCGACCCAGTTCATCACCATCCCCCGGTTCAAGGTTGCGCGGTCAGATTATCCCAGTCACTTGGGGAGTTCTAGCGTAAGTAAGGACGATGCGGTGATATAATTCACTTGCTGTCAATGCCGACGGAGTCGGCTCTGACGGCACACCTGCTACGCAACCCGCAGCGCCCTCCACGGGCTGATACATGACTGGAACATTCAATGATCTCCATCGACTTCAGGAAGGTCACGCTTTCCAACGGTCTCGACGTAATCCTCTCGCCGGACCGGTCCCTGCCAATTGCCGCCGTGAACGTCTGGTATCACGTCGGCTCCAAGAACGAAGAGAGAGGCAAGACGGGGTTCGCGCACCTGTTCGAGCACGTCATGTTCGAGGGGTCGAAGAACCACGACGCCAGCTACTTCGAGCCGCTCCAGAAGGTCGGCGCCAACCTGAACGGATCGACCACTCCCGACCGCACCAACTACTGGGAGAACGTCCCGTCGAACCATCTCGATCTCGCGCTGTGGCTGGAGTCCGACCGCATGGGACAC
>JAAXHZ010000435.1 GCA_012270625.1 Dehalococcoidia bacterium
CGCCTCGAACAGCGCACGCGATACGACGTTGAGATGCTGCGCGAGACCGGGTACTGCGCCGGCGTGGAGAACTATTCCCGCCACCTCGGAGGACGCGATGAGGGCAGCACTCCCTACACGCTGCTCGACTACTTCCCGGAGGACTACCTGCTGTTCATAGACGAGTCTCACATGACGCTGCCCCAGATACGCGCCATGTACAACGGCGACCGCGCGCGGAAAGAGGTGCTGGTAGAGTACGGATTCAGGCTGCCGTCCGCGCTCGACAACCGGCCGCTGAACTTCGGGGAGTTCGAGCAGGCGGTGAACCAGATCGTCTATGTTTCGGCGACGCCCGGCCCATACGAGTACGAACACTCCCAGCAGATGGTGGAGCAGGTGATACGACCCACCGGCCTGACCGACCCGATCATCGAGGTCAAGCCCACCGACGGGCAGATAGACGATCTGATGCACCAGATAAAGCTGCGCGTGGACCGCGGAGAGCGGTGCCTGGTCACGACGCTCACCAAGCGGATGGCTGAGGAACTGGCGGACTTCCTGCGAGAGATGGGTATCAGGACCCACTACCTGCACTCCGAGATAGACACGCTGGAACGCAGCGAGATACTGCGTGATCTGCGCCTCGGCGTTTACGACGTCATAGTGGGCATAAACCTGCTCAGGGAGGGGCTGGACCTTCCCGAGGTCAGCCTGGTGGCCATACTGGACGCCGACAAGGAGGGCTACCTGCGTTCCACGACCTCGCTGGTGCAGACCATAGGGCGCGCGGCGCGGCACGTCGACGGCCATGTGGTCATGTACGCGGATAGGGTGACCGACTCGATGAAGCGCGCCATTGACGAGACCGAACGCCGCAGGGAGATCCAGCAGGTTTACAATCGAGAGAACGGGATCACGCCGCAGAGCATTCAGAAGACGGTCCACGACATAACCGAGCGGGTGAAGGCGATAGCGGAGACGCGAGAGAGCTATACCGTGGACTCATCGGATATGCCGAAGGACGACATTCTCAGGCTGATCAAGGATCTCGAGTCGCAGATGCGCGCCGCGGCAAAGGCGCTGGAATTCGAGAAGGCCGCGCTGCTGCGCGACCAGATAACGGACCTCAGAAAAGTCGTGGTATAATTTGATGCTATGTTTCGTGTAAGATAAGATAAGTATATACGATACTATCGCATCTTGACAGCAGGAGGATTTGTCTTGCGCGCGGGTTGGAGGTGGACCTCGCCAGGGTACGGGTTTGCGCTCGTAATCGCGGCCATTGCGCTGTTGAGCGTCGCCTGCGCATCCGAGGTGAGTGAAGGTCAGGGGACCCTGCCCGCGGATACCCAGACGAATCCGCTGCCCAACGTTGACTTCGTTGGGTA
>JAAXHZ010000436.1 GCA_012270625.1 Dehalococcoidia bacterium
CTGACAGGTCAGCCGACAATCTCAGTACCGTGCGGGTTCACTTCAGACGGTATGCCCATAGGAATGCAGCTAGCTGGCCGAATGTGGGAAGACTCTGTCGTCCTGCGTGCGGCCCACGCCTTCGAGCGGGCTACGGAGTGGCACGCGAGAAGACCGGTGATCGAGCCCGCCACAGACCTGAGACAGTCGATTCGACGGAGGGACTAAACGTGACAACGACTCCACAAAGTCAGGGCCTATCACTCCACGACGCCGCGCGAGCTCAGGGAGTGACATTCGAGCGTGAGGCTGTCCCCGAAGATCGCTTCGTGGAAGCCAATGGGATGAGATTCCATTACCTGGATTGGGGCAACCCTGATGCTCCGGATATGCTCCTGCTGCACGGATTCGCCCAGACCTGCCACTCCTGGGACTTCGTCGCGCTGGCATTCTGCGATCGGTACCACGTTGTCGCACTTGACCAGCGTGGACACGGCGACAGCGACTGGTCGGAGAGCGGCGACTACTCCCCTGAGACCCAGCAGAAAGACATTGACGCCGTGGTCTCTGCCATAGGTCTGAGCGACTTCATCCTGATGGGTCTTTCCATGGGAGGTCGCAACTCCTTCACGTACGCCGCTACCCATTCTGGCGACGTTCGCGCACTGGTCGTTGTCGACGCCGGCCCTCAGAACATGCGGGCCGGTTCTCAGAAGATCAGAAATTTCGTGCAGCAGGAAGATGAGCTGGACTCGGTTGAAGACTTCGTTCAGCGCGTTCTGGACTACAACCCGCTTCGCGACCCTATTCAGGTGAGAGGATCCATCCTGCACAACCTGAAGCAGCTCCCTGACGGCAAGTGGACCTGGAAGTACGACAAGCGGTTCAGGCAGCCCGGTGGACGACGGTTCCAGCAGGACCCGGATATGACCCGGAGGCTGTGGGGGTACATGGAGAGCCTCCAGTGTCCCACACTGGTCGTTCGAGGGTCACATAGCGACATCATTGCGCTGGACACTGCCGACGAAATGCACAAACGCATACCAAATGGACGAATGGCGACCGTGGAGAACGCTGGTCACCTGGTAATGGGAGATAATCCATCGGGGTTCGAGAGGGCGGTCACAGAGTTCCTGAGCCAGATAGACGTCTGATATGCGGGCCGGTCATTTGATGTTGGGATTCTGCGCATGGTAGAATCATGCTTGAAGAAGAGAGAAGAACAGAAATAGAGAGACCCAGGAGACGGGATTGGACGCGGCTGAAAAGCAGGCACTAGTCGCTGAGTATAGAACGAACGAAAACGACACCGGCTCTACCGATGTGCAGGTAGCGGTGTTGACGGCCCGCATAAACAGGCTGACACAGCATCTGAGAGAGAACAAGCACGACGAGTCCACCAGGCGTGGACTTCTCAAGATGGTGGGCCGGCGGCGTAGGCTCCTCCGATACCTAAATCGCGAGGATGTTTCGCGCTATAGATCGCTGATTTCGAGGCTCGGCCTCAGAGGTTAAATCCCCCACAGCACCCGACCAAGGGTGCTTTTCTTCTTCCTTGGGTTTTCCCACACCAGGAGGCACTACGCCAGATGACGACCCCTTTTGAACGTGAAATTGGAGATGGAGTTCTTTCATTCGAGTGCGGAAAACTGGCCCAGAAGGCCAATGGATCGGTACTCGTAAAATACCACGACAATGTCCTGCTAGTTACCGCGACAACCGCAACGCCCCGAGAGGGCATCGACTTCTTCCCTCTAACCGTAGATGTCGAAGAGCGGCTTTACGCCCGCGGCAAAATCCCGGGAAGCTTCTTCAAGCGTGAGGGCAGGCCCTCGACCCATTCGATCCTGATCGCGCGCCTAACGGATCGTCCCATTCGACCACTGTTCCCGAAGGACTTCCGCAACGAAGTCCAGGTAATCGTTACGCCCCTGTCGTCGGACACAACCAATCCATACGACATGATCGCCATAATCGGCGCGTCAACTGCGCTGACGATCTCCGACATTCCATTCGAGGGGCCAATATCCGCTACTCGGATGGGTTACATCGATCGCCAATTCGTGGTGAACCCCTCATACGATGAACTCGAGAGAAGCCAGCTCGACCTCATGGTCGCGGGGTCCCGATCGGGTGTCATCATGATGGAGGCCGGGGCGAACGAGGTCTCCGAGGACGTTGTCCTCGAAGCCATAGAGCGCGCGCAGGAGGTTAACCTCGAGATCATCGAGATCCAGGATGAGCTTGCCCAACTGTTCGGCAGACCGCCTATGGAGTATGTCCCGCGCTCTTATGACCACGACCTTACTGAAACGGTTTGCAAAGAGACTGCCGACGACCTCGCTGAGGCGCTGGTGATGGACGGTGACGAGAGCGATGCCAGAGTGGCGGAGATCAAGGCCACGGTCTTCGACGAATACGGAGAAGACCACGATCCGTCCATGGTCGCGACTGCTTTCGAAGAGGCGTTCGAGGCCGCCTTCAAGCGCCGTGTCCTCGACACTGGCGAACGACCGGACGGTCGCGGACTGAAGGAGATCAGGCCGCTGTCGAGTGAAGTGGGGCTGTTCCCGCGCACACACGGCACAGGTCTGTT
>JAAXHZ010000437.1 GCA_012270625.1 Dehalococcoidia bacterium
TCTGGGATTCGCCGAGGCCGGCAACCGGGGCGCGACTTCGGAAACGCTTGGCATGTGGGGCGTCCTCTGGGTGCAGCAGGGGCAGTCCTTCGGCAGACCGGATTTGCCAGATTCGGCGCTGGCGAGTCTTAGCGCGGGTTTGGAGTCCGAGGTCGGTATGGTCCTCGGAGGCCGGCGTGGCAGAGCGTTGCCGCAGGTCATCGCACAGCGGAGGGGCGAACTGGTCTCCGAGGCCCAGCGTCGACCACGAGGCGAATATAGGGACACGATTGAACAGGTCAGTGGCCTGGAAAAACGCCTCATCGAGCAGCAACAGCAACAGCTGGAGATGTCGGAAACGTTAGAGCAGTTGGCGGCGTCGGAAGAACGTCTCACGCGGCTGGAGGACGGCAGTCAGGATCGAATCGATCAGGAAGAACTAGCCCAGGCTCGCGACCAACTCGGCGAAGTGATGCGGCACGACTTGCAACTCGAAGCGGCTCAAAGCGAACTGCAGAACCGCCAGGGACAACTGGAGCAAGCCCAACGCGCCCAATCCGAGCGCGCATCCCGGCGTGCAGAGCTCAAAACCGATCAGGAACAGTTGCGAAAGGAGATCGAGCGCATGGAGGAACTGCAACGGCGCGAGCGATTATTTATTGCCGAATTGGACGAGCGTCGCCAGGCTGTGGTCAGTGCTGAATCTGCCGTTGACAAAGTGACGGAGGATGAGGCGCACTGGCGCGCTGTTCTGAATCGTATCTCCCGTTCTGCAGAGTTGAGCGACCTGCTTCGCCGTCAGAAGGAGGTCGAAGCCGCGCAGGAACGTCTCGCAGATACACAGAGCCAGGCCGAGCAGATTCAGGTCACAGACGAATCCCTTCAGCGCATTCGCCGGGCCGCCGATATTGCCGACCAGGCAAACGCCCGGCTCCGCGTCGCGGCCACTCGTGTCAGCTTTGACATCCCCACCGATCGTCTTGCCGGCATTGAAGCCGACGGCACTCCGCTTATAGATCCGTCCACGACGATTGAGGCGGTCGAGCCAGTCGTTATAACCATCCCCGAACGGGGACGAATTCTCATCGAGCCGGCCGTCTCCGACCGCGATCAACTCCTGCGTGCGGAGCGGGAAGCCAAAGCGGAGCTGCAAGCCGCACTCAGTGCAGTCGGCGCGCAATCGCTCGCAGACGCACAGGTCCTGCGCGACCAACGGCGCGATCTCGAGGTCGCTGCCAGTACGGCGCAGCTGGATCTGGAGCGGCTCACGGCATCGAGCAGTGCATCGACATTGCAACCACGAATAGATGAGCTTCGACAGGCGCTAGGGTCATTGCCCTCAGTAGAGGATACGGCCCGTCTGCGGCAGAGAGAACACGCGGAGGCTGGCTTGGAGTCGGCTCAGGCAGAACTCCAGAAAGCGAGAGGCGAGGAACGTATCGCTCGCGAGGCTGTGGAAGTGCGGGCCCAAGCCGTCTCAGAACTCAGCGTGAAAGTACGCACGTTGGAAAATAACGTCGATAGTCAAACCGAATTGATTGAGACGCGTCAAGAGAAACTAAGTGTTGATGCCGAAGCTGTGTCCGACGCACAGCTCGCTGTAACGTCGGACACAGCAGCACAGGCAGTCACGGAACAGCAACAAGCTGTCTCAGCCCTGGAAGAGGGGTGGTCGGCCAGCACCAGGACCCAGTTGGAAGCTCGGATCTCACGACTGGAAACGGCGATTGATCAACGTGCAAATTCACGAGTCGAAACGAAAATCGAAACTGTCCGCCTGCGGGAACGCGTTGAGGGCCACGACAGCGCTGGCATTGACGAAGCTATCGAACATACACAACACGAACTTGAACGGGTGACCCGTCAACGCGACCGGCTGAATCGCGAACTCGAAGTCCTCGACCTTCTCAGCGACGCACTTCGCACCGCCGAGAGCGAAGCCAGAGAGCGATACCTCGCCCCTGTCGTGGATCGTGTCCATCCCTACCTGCAAATGCTCTTCCCCAGCGCTGAAATCAGCATGGACGAAGACCTGAACATCACCGGCATGTCCCGCCGCGCGGGATACGAAGAGAGCTTCGATCGACTGAGTATGGGTACCCAGGAACAGATTGCCGTTCTCGTGCGACTAGCTTTCGCGGAAATGCTCGTTGATCAGGGCGCACCCGCCGCCGTGATCCTGGACGATGCGCTCGTGTTCTCGGACGACCAGCGGATGGGGCTGATGTTCGACATCCTCTCGCACGCCGCACAGCGCGTACAGATCGTGGTTTTCACCTGTCGCGAGCAGCTCTTCGAAGGGCTCGGCGCGCACCAGCTGCATCTCGGTTCGGCCGATTCCGAATCGCTCCGCTCGGCCTAGAGACTGGTCACACTAGCTTCGCAGTTGCCACTGCGCTGTTGGGGCACTCTCCCTGCCCAACAACACCAGCCTCGCAGCGAAAACCCAAAGGCTATCGGTAATGTTGCACGCGTGAAGGGTATGGCCACAATTCCTAAGGAAACGCGACCGACTAACTGCCAAAGATAACTACCCCGATGTGCGAGTTTCATACAAAGGATAGAAGTAGTTGAAAGTCCAAGTCATAGCGTCTCTAATGAGGTTAAGCACAAACTCAGGAGAGAGCTATGGACTTGGACGACTTCATCATAACCGCTTTTTGCATCATTGACGATACTATGAACGACATTCTCCAGCACAGACGACTCAGGCAGCGAGGCCCGAAGCCCGCGCTCGCAGACAGCGAAGTCCTCAC
>JAAXHZ010000438.1 GCA_012270625.1 Dehalococcoidia bacterium
GGCCCCATCAGACTGAATTGGTATAACAAGAAGGCGGAAGCGCGGCTGAACGCCATGAATGAAGTAGTGGGAGCGCGGGATCTGGGATGGAAGATACTTGCCGCCGAAATCACCGTCCAGATATGCGCCGACGTGCTGTCTAATACTGACGAGGAGCCGGACGAAGCCGATACCGATACGCTGGTTGGGCAGGTCTTCGCCCGTCTGAAAAAGGTGAGCGGCAAGCCGTACGCTGAGATTATGGAGCTTACTAGGCACGACGACAGCCTTTCGGAGCTCCGAAATATCGTAGCTAGGCTGTGCAGAGTGGTGGGATGAGCGTCAGTCGCATGAAAGGCAAAACCTTGTCGCCCGAGAAGGCGAGGCAAGTCGTCGAGTCCAGACGCAGCAACCGGCCATATAAGCTGCTAGAGAGTGACCTCGGCAGTGTCGGTGACGGAGAGTGGTGGGACGAGTCTCGCGCGGATAGCGCCGTGGATAACCTGTGTCGGATTGCAGACAGTTTGCAGGCGCAGAACAAGCCAATCGATGCCTTCGGATTCGATAGGGTTGCCTGTGCGACTCTGCATCAGGAGCTCGATCTTCCCCCAAATCTGGCGGCTTCGGACGACTTCTGGCGATGGTTGTCGGTGGAGAAGTTCGGAGACATTGTCGAGGCACGGCACGCACCAAGAGAAGGATTCGCGAATCTTGGAAACTACGGAATAGGAGCGCGCGTCGAGCGCAACAGAATCGCGCTGCTCTGGCTGCGCGCCGATATTCTTTACGACGACTCAAACACGGACGACCCGTATCATCTGGCGAAGCGATACTTGCACACCGATTTTCTGGAATCGGGGATAGTCAGGCCCCGCTATGGATGGTGCAGAAATCTGGCGCGGGTGTTCGTACAGTTCCAATATCGAGATCCCAATTCGAACCGTGCATACCTGCATAGCACTGATCCGGAAGGTATCCGAGCGATTTACAAGCGACTGAGAAGGGTTCACAGCACGATTTCGTTCGAGTTCATGTCGGATGATGAGTTGCGGAACATATTGATGAGACAGAGTAAGGGTCTGAAGCGAGCGCGGCATCAATGACCAAAGTCAAGATCAGCATTGACGAGGCTACCATCAAGAAGATGCGTGCAGTGCGACAGGCGGGAACAGTACCCGAGATCGCAGTGCGCGAGACACTTAATTCACTGAGCATTGAATTCGTTGCCAACGCGAAAGACAAGCCCGGACGTCCCGACCTGTGGCTGACTCAGCACGAGGTGGCTATCTTCGTGCATGGATGCTTCTGGCATCGGCACCAGGGATGTCGAAAAGCAACGATGCCTAAGACGAACCTCCCCTACTGGACGTCCAAGTTCAAGCAGAACGTGGAGCGCGATGCACGGAAGATTCGCGATCTGGCTGCGCTCGGATACCCATCAGTGGTGATCTGGCAGTGCGAAACAACCGATAGAGATGCGCTCGGAGAGATGCTGATGGAGCTAATCACGGCGGCACGAAAATGAGTTCGGGCATGAACCCAAGTGCGAGTCTGGTGTTGGAAGACTTCGGGATCGTCAATCGAAGACTGGTCAGAAGATTGGCGATTGGCGGCGTGTCGGGCCAATCGTTCGTTGAGGCGGAGCTTGGATTTGCAACGGTGAACCGTTCTCCGAGCGAGATTCAGTCGGCTTGGGACAAAAAGTTCTTGGTAGGCAAGATCAAACATTCGCCACAGCAAGCCACAGCAAGACGAATCAAGATCGCCGATGTGTTCTGTGGAGCGGGTGGGCTGTCTTATGGTGTACAAGAAGCAGTATGGGCAGCAGGTCTGTATCCGAAGTTTGCGTTCGCCGCCGACGTAGATCCGGTCGCACTGGAAGTTTACAGAAGGAACCTTGATCCTACACACTACTCCAACCGGAACGTGTGGACGTCGGTAACAACCAGCTACTCGACTCGTAAGTCAAGGATCGCGTTCTCCGGTCCGCCCCGTCTGCTCACGGAGGAGTTGAAATCGTGCGAGGGCGAGGTGGACATCCTACTAGGCGGTCCACCATGCGAGGGTCATTCGACTTCTAACAACCGCACGAGACGGTCAGACCCCCGTAACATGTACTACGTAGCGATGCCTGCGCTGGCGGTTGCGCTCGGTGCGAAGTGCGTCATCATTGAGAACGTCCCCGGAGTTCAGCATGACCACCGGCAAGTGCTGGATGAGGCCAAGAGACTTTTTCAGTCCAGCGGATACTACATTGATGACGGTGTGGCGGACGCTGTTGCACTGGGGCTGCCTCAGACTAGAAAGAGGCACATTCTAGTCGCATCAAAAGTCGCGCAACCTGATCTTGGTGCGACGCTGGATGCGCTGGCACGTCCAGAGCGGAATCTGCTCTGGGCAATCGGGGACCTCGTGGACACGGATTCGACCGATCCAATGGACGTACCCGCTGATCTGGAAGAGGTCAACAGGCAGAGGATTGCGTATCTGTTTGAGAACGACGAGTACGATCTGCCGAACGAGTGGCGCCCAGACAGTCATAAGGATGGACATACGTATCCGTCGATTTACGGGCGTCTGCGCTGGGATCGACCATCTGGAACGATCACAACTGGATTCAACAGCCCTGGACGGGGTCGGTACATCCACCCTGAGCTCCGAAGAACAATCACACCACATGAGGCTGCGCGAATTCAGGGCTTTCCGGACAGCTTTGAGTTCAGGCTAATAAACGGCGAGTCGCCGACGCGCACCGCACTAGCGAATATGATCGGCGACGCCGTGCCGCCTCAAATCGGCTACGCGGCAGGAGTGGCGGCGCTTGCTTCAATTGACTTGGAGCAAGTCAGTAAAAGCTGACGCCGTATGAGGTGCTAGGTTTGAGGCTATTATCGAAGGACTCCAGCGGTCTTACGACGCAGCGTACCCGGCTCTCTCGTCCAGTGGCGCCTGGCGCAGCAGGTGGAGCGATTCAGAGACTGTCTTCCTGACCGCTCTCAGGTAGGGACGGCCGGCATCCAGATTATCGAGCAGGTCGTCGATTTCCACCCACTCACACAGGTCTATGTCTTCTGACAGGTCTGGACGCAACGGGTCGCTGATCTCGCCATCGTAATCGAGCAGGAACCAGGTCACAGTCTTGTTGAACGGCTTGCCTGAGTAGTACGAGATGTAGCTTGTGCGGCAGAGCAGCTGTCTGACTCTCAGACGCTTGCGCCGAAGACCGGTCTCTTCCGAGACCTCTCTGAGCGCGCAGCGTTCATGGGCCTCCTTCTTCTTGACCTTGCCTTTGGGGATGTCCCACAGACCGTGCTTTCTTATCAATAGTACGTGGCCGCCGCAGAGCGCAAGCCCGCCGGCGGCC
>JAAXHZ010000439.1 GCA_012270625.1 Dehalococcoidia bacterium
GGGCAGTGGCGCAGAGCAATCCGCCGCCGATGAGAAGAGGTAGAATGGATCGCACGACAGGAATAGTAGCACCGAAAGCCCATCTGTTTCCTCGCCACAGGTGGTCTTTTCGGCGCGCACGGCTCGGTCACACTCGCGACACTGCGACGTTGAGTCCCGATCAAGTGCAGCGCCATCGAAACCCTTGGCGCCAGATCTAGTATCCGATCTGCTTCTCGACTCCTAGCCCGAGTGCTGTCCTGAGACTCCCGGTAGAGATCGTGCTGGCAGGGAATTCGGGGTGGCGAAACGCTCACAGCGGGAACCGTCGTGAACCTCCTCGCACGATTGCCGGTATGCGCCCTGCCAACAGCATTCAGCCAGATCGCGAGTTCCTGAACCATTTGCGCGTACCACTCATAACCCACTGTTTGGCGGGCACGAGATCCGTTCCGGAGAGACCAGTGAACGAGCAGGCTGACGCCCGGAGACGCCTATTTCTTGGAGTTCCCGGAAACCGGCTGACCAGCCAAGCCAGAATCTCACCGAGAATCCTCGACATCCCGATGCTCACAGGCGTCATGCCTGCCCTCGTACAAGATCATGACTCCGTTCCCCGACGCGTAACCGATTAGCCGAAGGCGATCCTTCGCGGTCAGTGCCTCCTCGTAGGATTCAAAGTCCTCTGGATCGCATGCAACGCTTCCGTGATGGACAGCAACTGCGATGTGCCACATGGAGGACTTCTGCAACATCAATTCGGAGTCCATGCCGCGATTCTACCAGCGGAATCGCTCCCCATACACGCTACATGCCTCACGCAACTGGACCGCTGTGTTCCGGGGCGGCATGTCGGGCGACAGATACAAATCTCCGGAATGCACTAGGGTGGTCTCGCCACGGGACAGGATGATCGCTCCCGTGATCCCCGAGTTTGAGGTGTTCTGGATGGGAGGTCTACCGTCTTTCGACATCCGCAGACTACGGCATGCACTCCTCAGCCGGCCTGAAGACGATACTGGTCAGGTGACATCGCGCTCGAATACCGCTACGTTGGCCTAGGGGACGTCTCTCACTAGCCCCATAAGCGCTAACTTATGGATTGACA
>JAAXHZ010000440.1 GCA_012270625.1 Dehalococcoidia bacterium
AGGTCCTCGCCGCTCGACTCCATGTGCGCCCCTTGCGTAGAAAGAAAGTGCACGTGGGAGTCGCCACTGTACCACCCCCGCGCGTTCATATCTGTCCAACGCTTGATCCGCAGCTCCAGCCTCTGCTGCCCTGGCTCGATTCGCACCTTGGCGCGCAGCGGCTCGTACTCGAACCCACGCGCCACGTCCACGATGACGTCACCACGCGGGAGCCAGCCCTCGCATCTGCCGTCGATGTACGCGTAAGTAATCTGGCCCATTCGCACGTCGCCGCCCACGTCTATGTGCCACGTGTCCAGGTTGGAATTCACCTGGTTGTGATGCCCATGAGGCTGGTATGGAATCCCCTCCGGAGATCTGAAGTGCACCCTGCAAGGCACAGGTCTGCCGGTGTCGTCATCCACGACGGTCACCTTCACCCAGTTGCGTCCGCAGTCTGCCAGCTCCACTCGCACCCTGGGAGTCTCCACGCTCCCTTTCTCCTCGACTTCGCCCCAGGGAACTTGGCCTACGGTCTCGCCGTTCTGTCTGATAGAAACCGTCGCCGAAGGCACCGCGGATATCTCCGCATACGATGAACTGGCACTGTCATTCGGCTGTTCACCAAAGCCCTGGTGATAGCCTGACAGGAAGCCGTCATCGGGATCTTCGGGAAGCGGAAATGCGTATGTGGAGTCGCCTCTGTCCACGTCCACGCCAACATCGAACGGGCTGGACGCCAGCGCCGGGTCGGTAATCGTGATCCTGGCCTCGCGACGTCCCTGGCGAGCAAACGGATGCTCATCTACGTGGCCCAGCGTCACGCCCGCTATCACGAAAGGGGGACCTTTTGGAACGATTTGGATAGATTCCACCGATACCTGCGGCTCCGAATTGCTCCAGCACCACAGGAAGTAGCTCTTGGCCGTCGCCTGCAGGTACTCGGTCTGCCGACGCCCTACCTCCTGCCACGGCCCCTCATCGCGTGGAAACAGCTGGTGCTTGCCGTCGGTGACCGCCAGAAACGGCAGCCCAGACGTCCCTCTGAACGAGTCGGACGGCGCCGATCCTATCTCGAACCGCTCCCTGATAGGCACGACGTGCCGCTCACCATTCGCCAGCGAGAAGACGTAGTCAGCGACGTGGATGCCCACCGGCCCCCCGTCGTCTATGTCCGACGTAACGAGCCTGTGGGCGAAGACAACCCTGAAGGCAGCACGCCCCACCGGCACGGTGACCGGATCACTGTCGCCGTCCAGCGATATGAAACACCTGAACGGATCATCGCCTATGGAAAATGGAAGACCCCGAAAGTGCTGCGGGCCGATGTCGGCCGTTTCCCCCTTCTCCAGCGCATCCAATCCTCCGTTGAGATGCCCCGTAAGGTCTAGAGGTTCGTAGTCGGCCATATCTTCACCCCTCGCTCGGCTCCTGGAACACCAACGCGGCTATCGCCCGTCAGCTACTCCCCATCGACGATGATGACACTGGAATTGGCAGAGTCGAGACGCATCTTCAACGCTGGGGCATACTCGTCAGAGTGGTACCAAGCCTTGGCGCGCTCGAAGCTCTCGAACTCGATGACCACGGTCCTGTGTGGCGTCCGATCGCCCTCCACGACCTCAGATTCGCCCCCACGCACCAGGTATTTACCTCCGAACTGTTCGACAGTCGCCGAGACCAGCTTCCGATACTCAGCAAACATATCCGGATCGGTAACATCCACGTCAGCAATTACATATCCGGCCATCTCATCCTCCTAACGCTCTGCGCGTAGCTGTCGCGACAAGTATAGACTATAAGATGAATTTGATAGCCCAGTTCGCTCTGCCGGCTAATCCATCCGGCACCGCTCCCTCCGTTGCTGAGAACAGTTGCAATG
>JAAXHZ010000441.1 GCA_012270625.1 Dehalococcoidia bacterium
GGTATAGACTGGGGTCAGGTAAATCGTCCGACGACAGCGGTAGACCTGTCCGCGACCGACATTCAGCTCTGCGATACCATCACCACGTACACAGGCAACACGGTGCAGACAGGGGATAGCTTTGCACGCCTGGGCGCTCCAGCGGGAGCGTCGGTATCTGCTGATGTAGCGACGATTGACTCAAACGTGGACTCGATTCTTACGGACACGGCGGATATGCCGCCTAAGCTGGGCTCACCAGCTGGTGCGGATATGTCTGCCGACATCGCCGCCGTTAAGGCTGAGACAGCAACCATAGTCGCTGACACCAATGAGTTACAGACCGACGACGTCCCTGGTTTGATCGCCGCCCTCAACGACCCCACCGCGGCTGCCATCGCCGACGCAGTATGGGATGAGCTGCAATCCGCCCATGTTACTAGCGGTTCCTTCGGGGAAATCGCCACCGAAATCGCCAGTGTCCTGGCTGACACTAACGAGCTACAGACAGACGACGTCCCTGGACTCATCGCTGCTCTCAACGACCCTGCGGCCTCTGCAATCGCCGACGCTGTCTGGGACGAGCTGCAGTCGGCTCACACCACTAGCGGCTCATTCGGCGAGACCGCTACGGAAATAGCGTCTATCCTGTCCGACACTAATGAGCTTCAATCCGACGGCGTGCCTGGCTTGATTGCCGCGCTCAACGACCCCACAGCAGCGTCCATAGCCGATGCTGTATGGGATGAGCTGCAATCAGCTCACACCACGGGGGGTTCCTTTGGAGAGATTGCTACCGAAATCGCCACCATCCTCGTAGATACCAGCACGGATCTCCCCGCTACTCTGGCCACTATTGCCGGGTACATCGACACTGAGATAGCCACTATCATCTCTACGGGTGGGCCAGGTCCATGGACCAGCGGTACGGTTACTGGTGGTGACGCTACTCAAGCCAAGCAGGATACCATCATCTCAACCCTGGACACGCTGGCTACCCCTGGTGACAACATGGGGCTAACC
>JAAXHZ010000442.1 GCA_012270625.1 Dehalococcoidia bacterium
GTCGTGAACAAGGGCCTGCTCCAGCAGCGCGATGTCGGCGAACTCGACACCGAGGGAATGTTGCAGATCACCAAGCCGTTCGGTGGAGTGTTTCATGTCCTCGCAACTCGACAGTACTCAGTCGCCATGGGAAGCCTCTTGTCTGGGCTGCCTGGTGAAGACGCGGCGGAGAAGGTCAGGGATGCTCTGGTTGGCAAGGATGTAAACCACTGGAACCACGACGAGAGTCAGCGCCGTCGAGCTGACCAGGCCGCCGATGACCACAGTAGCTAGCTCCGCGCCTATGATGCCTCCCGAGTCCTCTACGAAAGCGGCGAGCGGCAGAAGGGCGATGCTGGTGGTAATCGCGGTCATCAGAATTGGTCGGAGCCTAATCCGGCCGCCCTGAACTAGGGCATCGTACACGCTCAACCCGCGCCCTCTTAGCTGCTCTACGAATGAGATGAGCACGATGGCGTTGGTCACGACGATTCCGATGAGCATCAGGGTGCCCATCATGGCGGGGAGGCCCAACGCGCGTCCCGTTACCGCCAGGGCAACCAACGCGCCGATGATAGCCAGTGGAAGGCTTGTGATTATGACGAACGGGTTTCTGAGTGAGCCGAGGGAAGCTACCATGACGAGATAGACGAGGACGATACCGACGATCATCGCGAGGAATATGTCCTGGAAGCCTTCGGCGATCTGCGCGAACACGCCACCGCTGACAACCTCGACTCTTGGCGGTAGCGCAATGGCGTCGATCTTGTCCTGGATCTCTATGCCGACAGCCTGGGTGTCGTCGGACGTTATGCTCCCGGTAATGCTGGCAGAACGCTGGCCGTCGGACCGGCTTATCGTCACCGGTCCTTCGACTATCTCAACAGAGGCGATTTCGCCCAGAGACGCCAGTCCGAGGGGACCAGCGATCATCAGGCCGCTGACCTCCTCAATGCTGTTGATGTCGTCTGATCGTCCAGACAGGTAGACGTCAACAGCGCTGCCGTCCATCGCGACCTGCGTTACGGTCTGGCCTACCAGGAACTGGTTGACCTGGAAGGCTATCTGCTGGGCGCTGAGGCCGATAG
>JAAXHZ010000443.1 GCA_012270625.1 Dehalococcoidia bacterium
GAGGCGAGCCATCCATCGCCGCTCCATGCCCAGTGACCGTAGATCGGATAGACCACTGCGCCGACGATGAAGCTGTACGCGAAGTAGGCGTTGATCTTGGTCCGCTCGGCCATCGCGCCCGCGATGATCGTGGCGGCTGTTCCCGCGAAGACCATCTGGAAGAACCAGCTAACCAGCTCGGAGTCGTCGAAGCCCACCAGGAAGAAGCCTTCGAGTCCGATGATCCCGGATGCGGCTCCACCGCCCATCATCAGCGCAAATCCGAACGCCCAGAATCCGAGCGACGCGATGCAGAAGTCCAGGAACGACTTGGTCATATAGTTGATCGTGTTCTTCGAGCGAATCAGTCCCGCTCCAAGAAACGCGAATCCGGCCTGCATGAAGAATACAAGCGCAGCGGCAACGACCGTGATCAGGCTTTCGACCTTTGAGTCGACTTCACCTATGGTCATGTCCTGCGCGTAGGCGGTCCCTATGGTGCCGAGGAATATGCCGGCAGCCAGCAACGCCAGCATTACAAGCCGGAGCTTAAACGGTGTTAGACCTAAAACCCCTGTGTTGAACAATTGATTCACCTCCTCATGAAGATGGGGGCCTGTAACCTTCAACTGAAGATCGTAGGCTGAGATTGTTTCCAACTCTTTTCTCAGATGTAACATTCTTGTTGCGTGAATGTTGCAGAAGTGTTAAGTAGAAGAAATCTACCTTGAAGGAGGCGACCAAAGTGGACATGGGACTAACGGACAAGCTGGCCCTGATAGCTGGAGGTAGCCGGGGAATCGGCAAGGCAATCGCCCTCGATCTGGCCAGGGAGGGCGCGGACGTGGCGATCGCGGCGCGCAGCGCCGAGCAGCTGGAGCGTACCGCTGCCGAGATACAAGACCAGACCGGCAGACGGGCCATACCCCTCGTCTTCGACGCCACCAGCACCGAGCAGGTTAACCGAATGGTCGATGAAGCGGCTGCCCAGCTGGGCGGACTTCACATACTGGTCAACAGCGCGTCGCTGCCAGGTGGATCGCCTTCAGCGATCGGCCCAGTGGAGACGGTCGATG
>JAAXHZ010000444.1 GCA_012270625.1 Dehalococcoidia bacterium
GTCCCGCTGCTGTTCGAGATACCGCTGGTGGCCGCGCTGCTGCTGGTCGGCATGGGCACGGCCCCTGCGGCCACACTGCTCTTTGCCGCCGCGGCTGGAGGTCCCATCACTTTCTGGGGGCTGGCGAAGGTCGTACCGAAGCGAGGTGTTACTGCGTTCGCCGCATCTATCTGGGTGGTGGCAATCGTCGGCGGACTCGGAGTTGTGGCTCTCAGCTCAATCTTTCCGACAGCAGGTGATGGTCTCAATGCCTCAGTCGCTCCTGCAATGGCGTCCAGCGAACCTGCCCGCGCAGGGCGTGATTTCGTAACCGCTGCGGACTTAAAGGCCAATGCAAACTTGGCCAGGCTTGCCCAGAATGAAATTCAGCCCGCAGTGGCAGTTGTCCCGATAATTCCAAACACCAATGGCGAAGAGTCCGCCAGCGTGACCCCGTTTACAAACGTCGCGCTCAGCGCGTTGAAGAACTCCAACGAGTGGACAGACGAGGTAATGAACTATCGCCCAGGGGTGGTGATCTTCGACTACGATTCCGACGGCGACTCCGACTTCTACATCACCGCTGAGGCTGGGACGCCTAACTTCCTATACCGGAACGAAGGCGACGGCACTTTCGTTGACGTGGGCGAGCCGGCCGGCGTCTCCTCCGTCCAGAGCAACAGCACGGGCGCTGTGGCCTGTGACCTCAACAACGACGGACACCAGGACCTCTACGTAGGATCGAGGGGCATTGCCGCTATGGGGCCTGGCAAAGCCAAGGGCGACGGACTGGATTTCAGATCGGCAATTGGCGACGACGAGGCATCCCTACGCCTCAGAGAGACGATAACCGACCGTGTACTCCTGAACAACGGCGATGGAACGTTTACTGACATTACCGAATCGGCAGTCGGAGGGGAAGTCAACCTGCGTTCCGCAGGGAGCGTAGCTTGCGCAGACGTGGACGGGGACGGCTGGCTGGACATCTACGTCGGGAACATGATCGACGAAGACTTCTTCCTCTTCAAAGACCGGACTCATCCCGGACACTACAACCTGCTCTACCGCAACAACGGTGATCTGACGTTCGAGGAGATAGGCGAGGCCGCGGGCGTCAGAGGAACACAGATCAAGCTGCTAGAGCCGGACGGAGAACCCGTCATCTTCAGAGACGAATCCAGCGGCGCGGAGTACGCAGGATACGACCCCTCGGTCAAAGACGAGAACGGCAACCGCGTCGGCGACCCGACCGGCAGGACCCACGGAGTAATGTTCTTCGACTACGATGACGACCTTGACCCAGACCTCTGGGTCGCCAACGACGGGGACATACTACAGGTGTTCAGGAACGACTCTACGGACGCTGGCATCAGGTTTACGCCGATGGCAGAGGAGATGGGCATCGACATCGTCGGGAACTGGATGGGATTCGCCGTTGGAGACTACAACGGGGACGCGCATCTGGACGTCTTCGTTACCAACCAGGGTTACCACCTGCGCCAGTATCCTCACCAGGAAGAGGTCGGAGGAGACTGCCGCTACAATGAACGATTCGATTGGGGCACCTGTCTTCACGCCCTGCTCAGGAACAACGGGCCATCCAATGGGGCCGGGGCGGGATCCATGCCACACTTCACCGACGTCGTCGAGGCAACGGACGTAAGTCCAAGTCCAATCATGCCTCCAACTTCGCTGAACCCGGACAACATTCACCCGGACTGGGAAGTTCCGACCGGGCTCGGAGCGTACGACTTCGGATACGGAACGACTTTCTTCGATTACGACAACAACGGCACCCAGGACCTCTACTGGCTGGGATCAGAGCCGGCTCGAGGAGAGGGACCTGGCGGCGAGATATTGAAGAGCGCAGGACGTATGCTTCGCGGAGACGGACAGGGATCGTTCGAAGACATCACCGTGCGCGCCCATCTGCTGGACATCATGGACGTTGACTACTCGATACTCGATCCTGCCCATCCCCAATTCGACGCCGAAGACCAGCGCATCGACGCGGCGTTCCACGAGAACGGCAAAGGGCTGGCTCACGGCGATCTCAACGGCGATGGCTACGTAGACCTCATAGGCACCAACAGCAGCGGTCCAATCTGGGCTGTTCCGGGAGTGCCGAGCGACACCGCAATCCCCGCGGCCGGGACTGTGTTTGTCTGGCTCAATGGCGGTGGTGACAACCACTGGATCAAGCTGCGGCTGACAGGCCGAATGGGTATCGACGGCACGGGGAGCAACACCGACGGCATAGGCGCGCGCGTGTACGTTGAGACCGCGCGAAGTAATGGGGATGGCCCGCTTGTGCAGGTCCAGGAGGTTCGCGCCGGATCGAGCTACCTGTCTATGGACAGCTTAGATCTCGAATTTGGTCTGGGCGACTCGACAGTAGTGGAAGAGATCAGGGTACTGTGGCCCAGCGGAAGGACGCAGACTCTCCACGATGTTCCGGCTGACCAGGCGCTGGACATCACCGAACCGGAAGGCTGACACCCACCTGTCCCCCAGTTTTCTAGTCCATAGTTTCGATCAAACACAATACCCACTTGATGGGCTGGTCAGAACTGGGTGTAGAGTGTGGGAGAGCGCTGGACTTCGGAGATCTCGTGAGGATCGAGGGGATAAGCTTCCTTCTGATACACCTGCACTCGGTCAGAGCCGTAGTCGGCGATGTACATCGAGCAGCCATCGACACGCACGGACACCGGCCATCGGACACGCTTCTGGGGTTCGAGCGAGGTCATCTCCCGCAGCCTGAGCGCCTTCACGTTAGACTTCATGTAATGGTGGGCCTGCTTCGACAGAGTGGCGTCGCCCCGGAACAGCTCGACAAACACTCCGTCCGGCCTGAATAGCTGGACCCGATTGTTGGCCCAGTCGGCGACATATATGTCGCCGTCGCCGTCAACTGTGACACCGGACGGCCGATTGAACTCGCCCTCTCCATCGCCAGACTTGCCGATCTTGAAGATGAACTCCCCATCCGCCGTGAATTTCTGAATGCGGTCGTTTCGCCAGTCCGCGACATAGACGTCGCCCAGCTCATCGACGTGAATTCCCCAGGGCATGTTGAACTCGCC
>JAAXHZ010000445.1 GCA_012270625.1 Dehalococcoidia bacterium
GACTGCGTAACTGCGGCCCGTGTCCGAAACGAGCTGGAGCGCGTATTCGTGGAGATCGATCCTGTAGGCGCAATGCGTGTGCTCTACGAGTGGGGGGTACTGAGCGCCATCCATCTATCGCTGAGATTCCAAGCCGAGAAGTGGGAGCGATTCACGGACGAGACGGTCGAGATGTCGTCTCGCGAGCGGACAGCCGTTGCGTACGCAGTTCTCGCCCACGGGCTGTCGGATGCGGACGCCAACAGCGTCGCTGCGAGACTGAATCCCGAAGCATACGCACGCAGGACGATCCGAGAATCGGCGACCTTGGGCCGGATGGCGGCGTCCGATCTGACAGGACACACGAACAGACAGCTTGCCACAGTCCTGGATACGTTGACTGAATCCGCCGTTCTCGGAGCGTCTCTGGCGATCGGGGGCGAGCCCGGTCGCAGGCTGGCTGAGTATCTGCGGAGTCACCGGCACCTCAGGCCGCACCTGACCGGGGACGACCTGATCGCGATGGGTGTACGTCAGGGACCAGAGGTTGGGCGTATCCTCGACCTTCTGCGAACATCGTGGCTGGATGGAGAGGTCTCCACTCCCAGTGAAGAGCTGGCGATGGCTAAGAGACTTATCGAGGAGACTGCGAAAGACTAACCGAGCGCGACACCCGATCCTAGTCCCGGCTCCGTCATGCCGGATGGGTCGAGTATCTCATCAAGCTCCTCTGATGAGAAGTCCGTCCTGACCAGCGCGACCTCCTTGACTGTCTGTCCAGACGCCTGCGCCTCCTTTGCGATGTCTGCCGCGGCGTCGTACCCGATGTGGGGCACGAGCGTCGTCACGATCGCGAGTCCCCGGTCCACCATGTCCGGGCCTGCGGTTGTCGCTGTGAGGCCACTTACGCACTGGCGCGCCAGGTTCCGCGCCGACGCGGCCAACAGGTCTATCGACTGGAGCAGGTTGTAAGCTGCCACAGGCATCATGACGTTGATCTCGAAGTTACCCGACTGGCCCGCCACCGCGACGGCTGCGTCGTTGCCGATCACATGCGCAGCGACCTGGCAGACCGACTCAGGAATCACCGGGTTGACCTTACCGGGCATGATTGAGCTGCCTGGCTGCACTTCAGGGAGCATGATTTCGCCGATGCCCGCTCGCGGTCCAGACCCCAGCCAGCGTATGTCGTTGCTGATCTTCATCAGGCTGACCGCGACGGTCTTCAGCGCGCCGCTCGCGGCGACGATGTTGTCGAGCGTGCTCTGGGCCTGGAAGTGGTTCGAGGTTTCCCTGACAGGCACTCCAAGCATCTCGGACAGGCGCGCGCAGACACGTTCAGCGAACTCCGGGTGAACGTTTACGCCTGTGCCGACCGCGGTGCCTCCGAGCGCGACTTCCGACAGCTCGGCCTCTGCGCTCTGGAGCCGCGCTATCCCGCGCTCTACCTGTCCGGCATAGCCGACGAACTCCTGTCCGAGCCGGACCGGGGTGGCGTCCTGGAGGTGAGTCCTGCCGGTCTTCAGTATGGGCATGAACTCGTCGGCCTTCTTCTCGAGGTCGGATTGAAGCTCTTGCAGGGCAGGGATTAGGTCGTTGTGAATCGCCTTCAGAGC
>JAAXHZ010000446.1 GCA_012270625.1 Dehalococcoidia bacterium
CCTCAAGGGAGAGGGGAAATCCTGCGTGCAGATGGTGTGTGGATGACGCTCATGTCGGAAATGTCAACACTGTCTAGGGCTTGGCAGATGCCCGACTGCCGCAACTGGTCAGCGTCGGCCTGCGGATGAGCAGCCGACCGTGCCCAGGACGCACCCTCAACCTAGATATGGTCTTTGATCGCTCTGGCGACCGTCAGCGTCAGACCGGGTACCGCGGCGACCTCTTCCAGAGACGCTTCCCGGATGCCTTTGACTGAGCCGAACCTGCGAATCAGCATCCTCTTGCGCTTGGGGCCGACTCCAGGGACGAGGTCCAGGGTCGATTGCACGCTCTTCTTCGAACGCCGCTCACGGTGGAACGTGATCGCGAATCGGTGCGCTTCATCCCGTATGCGTTGGACCATGAATAGGCCCTGGGCGTCACGCGGAATGACTATGGGATCGCTGATATACGGAACGAACAGTTCCTCGTTCTCCTTGGCAATGCTGGAAAGAGGGATGTCGTTGATACCCAATTCGAGAAAGACCTGGAGAGCGGCGCCAAGGTGCCCCTTGCCGCCGTCGATAAGGACCAGATCAGGGATGATTCCCCAAGCGCTCCCGTTCTGACTGTGATGATCCTGGCCACCAGAGTTCACGCTGGCGGCCTTAGCGTCCTTCTTGCGTGACTCGGACAGACGGCGGAACCGTCGGGTGAGCACTTCGCGCATCATGGAGTAGTCGTCCACCCCGGCTACCGTCTTGATCTTGAATCTCCGGTAGTGGGCAGGCTTTGCGCGACCGTCCTCGAATACGACCATGCTGCCAACTGAGTTCGTGCCCTGAATGTTCGAGATGTCGTAGCACTCTATCCTACGAGGCAGATCGGGCAGACTGAGCGCCTCCTGAAGCTCCTCCAACGCCTGATGGTTATTTGTGGACTCATGAATCCGGCGAATTCTTAGCTGCTTCAGACCCTGGTCCGCGTTTTGCGCAACCATCTGCACCAGCTTGCGCTTCTCGCCCCGCTGCGGCACATGCAGATGGACAGCGCCCTGCCTCTTGGATCGCAGCCATGCTTCAATCGTCTCCATGTCGTCCGGGAGATGCTGAATGAGCACACGTCGGGGGACGTATGGATTGGCTGTGTAGAACTGCTTTACGAACGCAGCCAGGACCTCCGCCGGCTCGTCACCCTCAGATCTGTACATCAGGAAGTTTTCGCGTCCGACCAGTTTGCCTTGTCTTATGAAAAACACTTCGACCCAGGCGTCTCGTCCTTCCTGGGCCAGAGCGATCACGTCGATGTTCTCGTTGGAGAGGTGAAGTACCTTCTGACCCTCGTGAACTCTTTCAATGGCCTGGATCTGATCCCTGAGGAGCGCGGCCCGCTCGAATTCAAGCTTCTCAGCGGACTCGATCATTCGCGCCTGGATGCCTTTGACGACCTGATCTGTCCGGCCCTCCAGGAATAGCGCCACCTGATCGATGATTTCGTGGTACTGATCTTTGCTCACCTCACCAATGCACGGCCCGGCGCAGCGATGTATGAAGTAGTCGAGGCAGGCCCGATCGTCATTGCCAGTGATAGTCTTGGTGCAGGACCTGTACGGGAACAGCTTCTTGAGCAGAGCCAGCGTCTTTCGCACGCTCGACGCGCTGGCGAAAGGCCCGAAGTACCTTGCTCCATCCTCCCGGACTCTCCGTGTGACGTACACGATTGGGAAGTCTTCTGTGGTGTCGATCTTTATGAACGGGTAGGACTTGTCATCCTTGAGTCGAGCGTTGTACTGGGGCTGGTGCTCCTTGATGAGGTTGCTCTCAAGGATCAACGCCTCCTGCTCGGACTCAGTCACTATAAACTCAAAGTCTAGTATCCTGCGCACCATCTGCCTGATCTTGGGAGGAAGCCCCCACGGATTTCCGAAGTACGACGAGACACGGCTTCGAAGGGACGCGGCCTTTCCGACGTAGATAATCTCGCCGGAGGCGTCTCGCATCAG
>JAAXHZ010000447.1 GCA_012270625.1 Dehalococcoidia bacterium
GCAGCGCTGACGACCACGTCTACGTCTTGTCCCACGGGCAGTTCCTGACTAACGATTTCGATCCTGCCCCCAGGCTGTACGGTTGCCCTCGTATGAAGTGTCCTTTGCATCTCTCCTCCTTGTACCTCTCTGTATATAACCTGGCACCAGCCACGGTTTGTATGTCATGCACGTCTCTCGGCGACCATCAGTTCTGCCAAGTCAGGCATCCAACGGCAGCGCAGGTTGTGTCCGTGCAACTGCCATGTAGATCGCCTCTGCCAGTCCGGTTGCAACTATCTCCTGAAAGTCGGCGTCGTCGAGATAGCGGGTCACCAGAGCATCATTCCCGGCCATGCGTTCCATCATGAGCTTGCGAATCTCCGGTCGGATGCCGAGCATGAACTTGTCGAGCGGGTTCACGAGAGCCATCCGGCGCACGTCTTCGCGGTTGGCGGCGTGAGTCGTAACCTGTTCGAAGAAGAGTCTGTCCCCGTCGGTGAAGTCCGTGCTGAAGCGGTCGTTGAGGCGCTTGATGATCTCTGAGAGCGGGGCCTTCTCCTCCTCAGGGTCGCCGGTGCCCACCTCAGTCGGACTCGCGACGTGGGCGTCCTCTGTGTCACCGAGGTGGATGGCCCCTGAGGACACCCGCTGCAATCGGTAGTATTCGAGATCAACGTCATCGCCGAGGTGGACCTGCGTGCTATCGCCGTCCGGCTTCAGGTGCGGGAGCAACGCATGACCGAAGGCAGAGAGTCGTTCCAACTCACCGTCGGCGTAGGGAATGAGCTGGCTGAGAAAAGCATATAGGGAGACGAAAGCAGCCAGTCGGTCCCGGAACAGCGTCTGTCCCTCTTCATCAAGCGCACTGAAGCGGTCCTGGGCTGGCTGTAACTGCGCCTCAATCCGAGCGTGTCCGTCATGAAGCCGCTTTGACTGTGGCAGATAGAAGACCTTTGCGAATGCTTCGACTTCGACGTGGTGGTAGACCTGCATCCCGTCGAGCTCGTGCTTGAGCTCATCAAGCCGGTATGGGTTCGACGTCTCCACCAGTTCCGTCCGGTCGTAGTACGGGGCGAATGCCGCGCGGATGCCCTCAGGATCGTTCACGAAATCGAGCACGAA
>JAAXHZ010000448.1 GCA_012270625.1 Dehalococcoidia bacterium
ATCCCCCTCGGCGCGGACCAGCCCGACAATGCCCAGCGCTGCGTGGACGCTGGGGCCGGCCTGCGCCTGGACCGACGCCTGCTCACCACCGCCCGGCTCACACACGCTATCCGCACGCTGCTCAGCCAGGATTCCTTCACCCGTCAGGCACGGAAGATGCAATGCAGCCTGCGTCGCCATAACGGTCCCGAGGAAGCCACAGCGCTCATTGTGCGCCTGGCCGAGACCCGCGCCCCGGTCTACCGGCCCCCGACCTCACAGCCGGTTTGACCAGCCCGGCCAGTTCTCTTTCCCTCGGTAGCGCTCTTGAGAGAGGCGGGCTATTGACAACTGACAGCGCAATCATGATATCTTCTCTGGATATGATATGAGTAAGCCAGTTCCCGAGTATGCGCTCGAATTCCTCCTGGCCTTCGACGGACGCATCCATCACCTTGAAGAGGGCTACTGGATCAAATTCGAGATCAAGCGCGTCAAACCGAGCAGAGAGCGTCCACATGGCCTGTCCTATTCCTTCACTTTGCACGCGCCATCAGGCAAGCGGCTCATCGGCTTCGACAACGCTCGCGGCGTCGCGGCGACGGGTTCGCGCTACAAGACACGTCCACGCAGCCGTGACCATCGGCATCGCACGGAGAACGACGCAGGCCGTCCCTACCAGTTCGTCGATGTAGAAACCCTGCTTGACGACTTCTTTTCCGAGGTTGAACGGGTGTTGCAGGAGCGTGATGTGGGAACGACAGTCATCGCGGTAGAGGAGAAAGACTCATGACGACACACAGGATTCAGAGCCTGCGCGCGTTGCGCGACGAGATGAAAGCAGTGGCGCGCGGGCAGAAGCCAGCTCCTGCGGATGCGGCACAACCCAGCTTCAATTCCGTCGAGGCCCTGGTGCGTCTGCTGACACCAGAGAACCGCCGGCTTCTGTCACTGATTCGTGACCGCAAACCCGAGTCGATGACTGAACTGCGGGAATGGACCGGACGCGCCCAGCCCAATCTCAGTCGCACGCTGGCCAAGCTGGAG
>JAAXHZ010000449.1 GCA_012270625.1 Dehalococcoidia bacterium
GAAGGGTTGACCCTGGACTGGAGCACCGGCGGCGTGACTCAACATGAGCGACTGTCTGAGACCCTCGGCGCGGACCCCGACTGGGCGATGGTGGGCGCGTTATTCATAGGGAAGGCCAAGGTGGTTCCGAACTCCAGGCGAACGCCTTCGTCGGAAGTGGTCTCGTGGCTGTCATGAGCCTTCGAGGACCGAGGTTATAGCCTCTTCCAATTCTTCTGAGCTGACGAAGCCTTCGTACTTCGCCCTGACGATACCCTCGGCGTCGATGATGAATGTCCACGGTTCTGTGGGCAGCCCCCACTCCGCGAGTGTGGGCGAGAGCCTCGCGGCGCCTATCCCCTTGTCGCGGATCTCAGGTGGGTTGTCATACACCTCGACATGTATGAAGTTGATCCGCTCCGAGTGCGTCGTATTCAGCTGCTTCAGTACGTCGAGCTGCGGGCCGCATGTGGCGGTCTTGCAGTACGCGGGCGTCGCGAAGCTGACCACGAGGGGCACACCCTCGTTCAGCGCCTCTGCAATCGTCTTGACATACAAGTTGGGGTCAGGCTCTGGATCCGTCGTCAGCTCGTCGAGATCGTCCACGTCCCGCGATGTCCTGTTCCGGCTGCGCGGTGCGGCTGTTCCCAGGGCCGGTGTGGCGCTCGTCGCTTTCACCTGTATCCTTGTGCCTGCCTGAGACTCTGAGCCATCCGGGAATCTCAGTCTGAAGCCGAGTCCCCACTCTCCTGTCTCATCGAACGTCAATTCGGCAATATAGACGCCCCCCGCTCTTTCCGGCCACGCCTGGAACCCTGCGGGAACAGCCTGCCTGGGACCGTCCGGGCCTGAGTCCCTGAGCAAAAACGTCTCAATACTTACTTCGGCGTTCCTTATGGGGCCCTTGCCCTGTTGTATCAGACCGAAGGCGACCCTGTTGGCTCCTACCGCAAGATCAGTCGATGCCGTCGCGACTGTTATTGGGGCCGGCAGTCCGTCAGGAAGTGACGGTGACGCAGATGGTGATCCCTGCGTGGCTTGAGATGACTGAACCGGGATCGACGCAGGTTCGACGTCGGAGTCTGCGGAGCACGCGAAACCGGCCACCAGCAGCGTCAGCAGTACCGAAAGCAGAACTCCGACGCGCTCGTTCGTCCCCAGATCGAGTCCGGAGCAGGCTCTGGTCCAGTCCAAGGACGAGCCTATAACCAAGCGACGAGCCTGTGTCGGTTTGGTGTGCGCCACCTTTGCGGGATAGAAAATCCCCTCTCCCTCAGGGAGAGG